>JANJXE010000118.1 GCA_024709185.1 Paludibacter sp. | reverse complement strand
GCAAGGATAAGATGAATCTGACCGATGAACAGATTTTACAGATACTTGAAGGTGAATTTAAGTATGGTCAGTCCTTAGGTATCTACGATTAATCTGTTTTTCGCTGTTGATAATGAAAGTTCTGGTAGCTTTTTTACGGATGCTGTCCCGCTTACCGATGGGTGTGCTTTATTTTATTGCCGACCTGCTTTTTCCCCTGGTATATCATGTAGCCCGTTATCGACGCAAGGTGGTGCACTCCAATTTAGTACGTTCTTTTCCTGAAAAATCGCCGGAGGAAATTCGTGCTATAGAACGTCAGTTTTATCGTTTTTTTTGTGATATGATGATGGAGACCGTTCGTCAGGGAGCAATTTCTATCGAAGAGATTAGCCGACGAATGACCTTTTCCGATTACGATGAGTTGCTGGATTATCTTAAGAACGGGCAAAGTGTAATGCTCATGATGGGGCATTACTGTAACTGGGAATGGGGACTTGCCTCTGATAGTGTTTTGCCGGATGGATTATCTGTATATCCTATTTATCAGAAATTAAACAATCCGGTTTTTGATGAGTATATGCTTCACAACCGAAACAGGCTGGGTGGTCGCTGTATTGAAAAGAACGATTTGGTTCGCACAATGGTTCGTATGCGGGATGAAGGTGCTTGTGGTATTTTTGCCATGATTTCGGATCAAAGTCCTACAAAACGCTTTATACGACATCGTACCACTTTTCTGAATCAGGATACTCCTGTTTTTCTTGGAACGGAGCAGCTTGCTCGTAAATATAATTATCCTGTCTTTTTTCTGGACATGGAATACCTGGGACGTGGACGGTATCACGGTCGTATTGTGCCTATTGCAATGGATCCTAATGCCTGTGCAGAGTATGAAATAACCAATCGTTTTATGGAGTTGATGGAAATCTGTATTCGTCGTCAGCCTTCCTATTGGTTGTGGACCCATAAACGCTGGAAACACAGTAATACACCTCAAACCTGAAATTGTGAACAGCTGTAGCGTAGTTATCCTTAACTGGAATGGCGCAAATTACCTGCGCCGTTTTTTACCTGTGCTCATCAGTAATACAACTTTGCCGGGTGTGGAACTGGTGGTGGCAGATAATGCCTCGACCGACGATTCGTTGACCGTACTCGAAAAAGAGTTTCCTGCTGTCCGTCGCATAGTTCTCGATACTAATTATGGTTTTGCCGGGGGCTACAACAAAGCAATCGAGCAACTTAATTCAGAATTTGTGGTCTTACTCAATTCGGATGTGGAAGTTAGTCCGGGTTGGCTCGAACCGCTGTTGCAGTACCTGGATGAACATGACGATGTGGCTGCCTGTCAGCCGAAAATAAGAGCGTTTCATCAACGGGAGCAATTTGAACATGCCGGTGCTGCCGGAGGGTTTATTGATCGGCTCGGATATCCCTTCTGTCGCGGTCGGATACTTTCTGAAACAGAAGCCGATGTAGCACAATATGATACCGTTCGCGATATTTTCTGGGCTACCGGTGCCTGCATGGTGGTACGCACTGCTGTATACCGTTCCTGTGGTGGTCTCGACGACGATTTCTTCGCACACATGGAGGAGATTGATTTATGCTGGCGCATGCAAAGCAGGGGATACCGCATCACTGCTGTTCCATCCAGTGTAGTATTTCACGTGGGGGGAGGAACACTTGCTTCTGAAAGTCCACGCAAAACCTACCTGAATTTTCGTAACAATTTGTTGATGTTGTATAAAAACCTTCCCGACAGCGAACTAACGCGTATACTGTTACTGCGCTGGGTTCTCGACCTGGTGGCTGCGTTGCACCTGCTTGTTGGTGGTAAGCCCGCAAATGCTTTTTCGGTGTTGAAAGCGCAATACGCTTTTCTACGTATGAAAAGGGATTTTACAAAACGCCGGCAGGAAAATCTGCACCAATCGTTACTTTTCGACTTAAAGGGTCGTTACATGTATAGTATCCTGTTCGATTACTACTTTAAAGGTTGTAAAACTTTCTCTTCACTTCGGTTTTAGACTTTTTTCTTTTTCTTTTTTGATTTCTTCTCTTCTCCGGGTTTTTCAAACATTCTGGAAGTGAGATTATTCTCCATGCAATAGCTGTTGATGATGTCCAAAAACAGGCTACCGTATTTCTCCACCTTTGCCTTCCCAAATCCATGAACCTTCATCAATTCCTGTTTGCTTTGAGGCAAAAATTCCGACATTTCCTGAAGGGATTTGCTGCTGGCAATAAGATAAACCGGAGTGTCGCTGGTTTCGCACAATTTGTTGCGCAAGTCCACCAGTCGGAAGTACAATTTGGCGTTTACCAGATGTAAGGTTTTTCCGCTGGTGTGTTTTGAATAAGCATTAATGGAAAAATCAGGAACCACAAAGGAGTTTTTTACCCTGAAATAGTCTTCAGCCCTAAATGGATGTTTGATGGAATGAAGTAAATGCTGTTTCAGGCAGAGCGAAATATGGAGTGTTTTCATTCCTTCGTTGTATTCTTCCGCCACCTCTTTGTTATCGGTAGATGCCGGCGAAAGTTTCATCTTATCCCGAACAATGTAAAGTTGTTCTCTGAAGTAACCAGCTGCTGCTTCAATGCGTTCAGTCAGGTAATCTTCGTCGGTTTCAGTCTGTGCAAAGATTGCTTTCAGCTGATTCAGAAAGCGGTTGGCCACTTCCTCATTGGCAGTTAACAGGCCATTTAATTCCCTGAGAAAATTATGAACTTCGCTGGTAAAACCCTTATCCGGATTATCCATTGACTTTAAGAAGCGGGCAAACTGACCCGATGTAGATGAATAATCAAAAATCTGACTCAGGGTAAACAGACGGAAGGCTTTTACAGAATCGTCTAATTCCGTTTCAAGAGCTTGCATCCCGGGTTTTTGCTGTTGATGTTCAATTACCAGACGGTCGTTCGAAATCGATTCAGGCTGAATCTCACTAAGCAAAACAATACCTTCCAGTGTTCGGCATCGACTCAGTGCCACATACACCTGTCCTGGAGCAAAGGCCTTTCCTGCATCAATTACAGCCCGTTCGAAGGTCAATCCCTGGCTTTTGTGAATGGTAATTGCCCAGGCCAGTCGCAGTGGAAACTGAATAAATCGTCCGTTGATATGTGTTTCAATCTGATTCGTTTTTGCGTTGGTGGTATAATGAATATTTTCCCATTCCACAGGTGTAACATCAATAAATTCATCATCTTCTTCGCAATATACTTTTATCGAATTCTCATGAAGTTCATCAATCACACCGATTTTACCATTGTAATAGCGGCGGGGCTGTTCCATGTCGTTGCGGATAAACATTACACGGGCGCCTTCCCTGAGTTGAAGTTCGGCATCGATTGGATAACTTTTTTCAGGAAAATCGCCTTCAACCTGAGCCTTATAACTTTTCAGTGGTTGGTCGAGCTTTAGTAATTCCAGCGAATTAATCCGGTCGGCAGTGATGTTATGTGTTGTCAGTGTAATCCAGTGCTCATCTGCAGGTTGTTCAAAATCGGGTTGATAACGTTGTTGCAGTAGCTGAAGGCTTTCACGGCTCAGGCAATTGTTACGCACCTCGTTGAGCAGGTTGATAAAGCGTTGCTCAGCTTGCCTGAAAATAGTGTCAAGTTCGATGTAGACCGGTGTTTTTTCCAAACATACCAGGCTGTGAAAAAAGTATGGAGAATGATAATATTCGGCCATCAATTGCCATTCTTCATCGGATACTACCGGCGACAACTGGTACATATCGCCGATAAAGATTACCTGTACACCACCGAAGGGTTCTCTAAAACGATAGCGAACGTGCCGAAGCATCGTATCCACCGCATCGAGCACATCGGCCCGCACCATACTTATTTCATCAATGACCAACAGCTCCAGTTCCTGCAGAATTTTGCGCTTATAGCTTCGCATCTTCACCGTTTCGATGAGTTGCTTGCGACCTGCTGTGGTTGGTATAAAGGGATTAAAAGGAAGTTGAAAAAAGGAGTGAAGAGTAGTGCCTCCGGCATTGATAGCTGCGACACCGGTTGGAGCCACGACAGCCATTTGCTTCATTGTCTGTTCTTTCAGCTGATGTAAAAAGGTAGTTTTCCCTGTACCGGCTTTACCGGTAATAAATATGTTTTTGTTGGTGTGCATTACGAAATCGCGGGCGATGTCGTACACAGAAGAGGAGTTTTCTTTCATATTGGCTATCAGTTAAGGTTTAGAAAAACGAAGAGTGATGTTCCGGTTGCAAATATCCAAAGAAGTTGTATTAAATTCAGCAAATGAATGCTAATGATTAATAAAACTCAGCAACAGGAACATCACTCTTCAGTGAAGTGAAACTTGACAGTTTTTATCCGAGCATACTCAGTAAGATACCGGCAGCAACAGCAGAACCAATCACACCCGCAACATTAGGCGCCATGGCGTGCATGAGCAGGTGGTTGTTTTTATCTGCTTTGAGTCCCATATCCTGAGAAACCCGTGCTGAATCGGGAACCGCAGATACACCTGCCGAACCGATCAGTGGATTAATTTTATCCCCTTCCTTCAGGAATACATTCATCAAACGGGCAAACAGTAAGCCTGCCGCAGTTGCTATCATGAACGATAAGGCCCCCAGGATGAAAATTTTCATCGAATCCCAGGTTAGAAAACGGTCGGCCTGCGTCGATGCACCAACGGTTACTCCCAGGAGGATGGTAATGGTATTGATGAGAGCAAAACGGGCCGTCTCAGCAAGCCGTTCAGTTACTCCCGATTCTTTCAGCAGGTTACCGAAAAACAACATCCCCAACAAAGGCATAGCACTCGGAGAGATAAAAGTGGTAAGCAGCAGTCCGATAATCGGGAACGCAATTTTCTCCGATTTTGAAACAGCACGGGGTGGTTTCATTCGAATCTTCTGTTCACTTTTAGGCACCAGCAATTTCATAATTGGAGGTTGAATCAGTGGTACCAGAGCCATGTATGAATAAGCAGCCACTGCGATGGCACCAATCAATTCAGGAGCCAGTTTCGATGACAGGAAGATTGCAGTTGGACCGTCGGCACCACCAATAATGGCAATAGCACCAGATTGTGCCGGAGTAAATCCAATTGCATAGGCGCCAATAAATGTGAGGAAAATACCTAATTGTGCAGCAGCTCCCAGTAACATCAGTTTCGGATTAGAAATGAGGGACGAGAAGTCGGTCATTGCTCCAATTCCCAAAAAGATAAGTGGCGGATACCAACCCTGAATAACTCCACTGTAGAGGATATTCATTACCGATCCCTGCTCATAGATGCCAATCTGATAACCCGGTGTAAAAGGTACATTTCCGATTAAGATACCAAATCCAATTGGTACCAACAAAAGCGGTTCCCAGTGTTTGATGATTCCTAACAGAATAAAAACGACACCCACTATGATCATTATCAGGTATTTGAATTCAAAGTTGGCAAATCCGGTACCTCCCCAGAATCCAATAAGGCTATCCCATACTGATTTTGTTTCTTCTGTCCCCTGAGCCATTATCCCTGGAACGAATAAAGATACTAAAATCAGTAGAAAACTAATTTTTTTTACAGTATCCTTCATGTCTATTCGATTTCAAATAATACTTCGTCCTGTAAAACTGCTTTACCGGCAGGTGCCACTACTTTTACGATCTTCCCATCGCGTTCGGCCAGGATATTGTTTTCCATTTTCATCGACTCCATGATCATGAGTACATCGCCTTCTTTAAAGTTATCTCCTTCGTTCACATTCACTTTCAATACATTTCCCGGAAGTGGTGATTTGATGGTTTTTGCACTAGGACGCTTGCTTTCTTCGACTGGTTTGAAATTTTCCTTCACCCGTTCGTTACCCGCTTTCGTGTTGATTTCCTTGCGAACCATTACAACCGGTGTTTTACTTGGTTGAGCTTCGCGGTGTACGGTTACATCATAAGGAGTTCCGTTAACTTCCAGCATTACCTGTTCGCCTTCTACTTTTCTAACTCTGACAGCGAACTCGCTGCCGTGTATTGTGAATTTATACTTCTTCATTTGTTTAACGATGTAAATTGGTTATACCATAGATTTTTGAATTCCAGGGAGAGTAGCGGCGTTCGATACGCTTGATAGTTATTACATTACTTTCTTCGTCGTGAACATCACTAAAAAAGAGAGTCAATGCTGTAGCAATGGCAGCCACTTCGAGCGCAGGGATCTCGTCGTCTTGTTCATCAATGGTGGCAGGTTGGATGTTTTTCGCCTGGTTCGCTTTCGTTTTATTTTTTTTAAACTGATAACGACTGATTTTCCCGAATGCGTAAAATGCAAGAACGAGAAGTGCCAGGGCCACAAATACGACCAATATCCCAAAACCCGATTCTACCAGAATATCTGTAAATTGATTTATTCTTAACAGATTCATACTTATAAGGGGATATTACTATGTTTTTTCAACGGATTAACTACTTTCTTGGTTTGCAGAGCCTGGAAGGCACGAATCACACGGAAGCGGGTGTTACGCGGCTCGATAACATCATCGATATAACCATAAGCTGCTGCCTGATAGGGGTTCGCGAATTTATCGTTGTATTCGGCTACCTTTTCGGCCAGGAATTTGGCTTTCTCTTCGGGATCATTAATGCTGGCCAGTGTACGACCTTCGAGAACTTCGATAGCACCTGCTGCACCCATCACTGCAATTTCAGCAGTTGGCCATGCGTAGTTGAAATCGCCGCGAAGCTGTTTACAACTCATTACATCATGAGCTCCACCATAGGATTTACGCAGTGTTACCGTTACTTTAGGTACTGTTGCTTCACCGTAGGCAAACATAAGTTTAGCACCATGCGTAATGATACCGGCATATTCCTGACCTGAACCCGGAAGGAATCCCGGAACGTCGACAAGAGTGAGAATAGGGATGTTGAACGCATCGCAGAAACGAACAAAACGGGCTGCTTTACGCGACGAATCGCAATCAAGAACTCCAGCCAGGAAATTAGGCTGATTGGCTACGATACCGGTTGAAACACCATTGAAACGGGCAAAACCAACAATGATATTCCGGGCATAGTTTCGGTGAACTTCCACAAATTCCTCATCATCCACAATGGTATGAATAACTTTTTTCATATCGTAGGGATGGTTTGGATTATCAGGAATGATTTCATTCAATGAGTCTTCCAGACGATCAATCGGGTCGGAACACTCCACGAGTGGAGCATCTTCAAGGTTATTCTGAGGAAGATAGGAAAGGACTTTACGAATCAGTCA
>JANJXE010000213.1 GCA_024709185.1 Paludibacter sp. | reverse complement strand
TTATGTCGTTTTCGTAAAATTACCGCTAACACTCCCCTATACTCTATTAGTTTTTCTGTATATGCACATGCATTGCTGATACATCTGCTTTACCTTTACTAAGCTTATTTCTAAACAACTGCTAGCATTGAATTTAGCTTTTAGCCATAATTTAACACTATTGACGATACAGGAAATCATGTGAGCGCTATTTTTTTGTAAAAGTAGTAAATTTTATAATTCTAACCCAAATTTATCAAGGGGATTTTTTATTTGATCGAAGCCTTTTGTGGTGATGTGGGTGTAAATCTCAGTGGTTCTACTGCTTTGGTGTCCCAGCAAACTCTGAATATACCGCAAATCGGTACCGGATTCCAATAAGTGAGTGGCAAAAGAGTGCCGCAAGGTGTGAACAGTTACCTGCTTCTTTATTCCTGCCTGCTTCACTGCTTTACGATAAAATGCTCGTATACTTGTTGGCGAATATTGACTTCCGTTTTCGCCTTCAAACAACCAGTCGATAGGCTTATATACTTTTACATATTCACGCAGAATTTTCAATGTAGTGGTTCCAAGCAAGGTATAACGATCCTTTTTACCTTTCCCCTGTTCCACTCGTATTTGCATCCTCTTACTGTCGATATCCCTCATCTTTAGATTAATGGCCTCACTTATCCGTAATCCTCCGGAATAAATGGTTATAATAATCGCTTTGTGTTTCAAATTCGATATCGCTCTAATGATGTCAACTACTTCCTCTTCACTTAACACCTCTGGAAGAGTCTCCTCTTCACGGGGCCTGTCAATACTGTAAATTTTTCGCTTCCCTCCCAAAACACGCTCGTAATAAAACTTGATGGCATTAATTGATTGATTTTGGTAGGATGTGGAAACGTGTCGTTCGTTAACCAGGTATCGTATAAAATGAACAATTTGCTGTTCACTGATTTCTTCCAGATTGTTATCAGAATAATAATTGATGAATTCTTCAAACATATCCTTGTAAGTTTTCAACGTGTGTTTACTGTATCGCAATTCCTGAAGTTTGTCGGTAAACTCAGCCGGACATGTCCTGAAATTTTCAATATCAAACCTTGATTTCCGGGGTTGCAGAGTTCCTGATTGTCGTTGATGATAAATGAATTGCAATCCGTTTGCCTGAGCAATTTCTTCCAACTGTTTCAAAAATTTCTCTGCAAAGGGAAGCGTCCAACATCGTTCTGTGCGATTCCAACTACACATTGGAAGTTTTCTGAAGCATCCTACAAGCTCTTTGCGAAAGGCCAAAAATACTTTCAATTGACGCGAAGAGTGATTCACTACCAACATCTGTTCTGGTGTAAACTCAGGCAAAAAATCTACAGACTGTATAGGTACAATTTCTTTTACCTCATAATCTACTACTCTATCCTTAAAAAACGATTTCAGCAAATCGGCATTATTCCTCCAGTTAGGAATAATCCAAACATAATTCGTTGAATCCCAGCGGCAATATTTAAATGATCGCAAAAATTGGATATCAGTTTCATTTTTGGGGATACTTATGATCAATTGCCTGGAGGTTTCTGTAATTTTTATGCGATTCTTATTTAGCTTAGGTTTAGAAAACTCCGGTATATCATGCCTGACAGAAGCAGATGGTTGTACTGTATGGAGTTTCAATATGACTTTTGTTGGAGTTGGAGTTGGAGTTGGAGTTTGAGTTTGTGTATACTCAAGATCCGGAAACAAGGCTTTCAATGAATCAAAGGCTTCCTTTGTGTAAGGTATATGCCATGTTTTATGAGAATTACTCCACCTTGCATCGGGTAAGGTTTTAATTTTTGCAACTAATACAGGATCATATGAGAAATCAAGCCTTATCCTGAACAGGTTCTGGTAAATCATTTTGTCAGCTTTCATAGTTTTGTTAAGTTAGGTGCACAAAAATACAAATTCTCTTTAAAAAATATTCTATGTTTCCTATGTTTATTTGCAGGTTACGCCTGCATTTTGGGTTGATATAACGAAAAAGCATTCAAAGTTTCGGGATTTTTTGTTAATTTTGGAACTCATTTCAATATTTAATCCCCACATTCATGAAATCTACTCTTGTTGTTTTATCCTTGTTGTTACCAGCGATTACACTTCTTGCCGTTGAACCTGAAAAGCCCGATCTCAGCGGGTATTATACCCCCGATATTGTTCGTAACCAACTCGACCTGCAGTTTAACTCCAATTCTTTCTTCAATGCAACGGAAGCTTCTTCCAACACGCATAACTCGGTGGCAAAAAGCAATACATTAGACCTGAAGGGCAATGTTACTGCTAACCTGCAACGATATGTCAACACCCGAAAACTGATTTCCACCTTTAGTGCCGGAGCTGCCAGCAGTACCAATTTCAATCACCAGCGCAGCGAATCAACCGACGATGTGCAGTTAATGCCTGAACGCAGAAGGAACTACACTACGCTGACAAATAATCAGTTAGGAGTAAACTGGGAAAATAACCATTACCTCATCGATAAATTCTATCTCTATTATTCGCTGGGCGCTAATGTGTCTCATACAAATAATCTTTCAAGAGCAATCAGGGAAAGTGACCTGCAATCCTTCGAAAACAAAGCTGCGGAACGGACACGTTCGGCTTTACTTGTTCCCGGAATAGGTCTTGGCGTTGGCCGAATCGAACGGGTGGACGACATGCGACA
>JANJXE010000200.1 GCA_024709185.1 Paludibacter sp. | reverse complement strand
AGTATTCATAAAAGGGAATATTGATTCCGTTAATACTTTATTAAATGCAGAAGTCAATCAGGCTCAAGCCGAAATTACTAAAATTATACAGATAGGTAAAAGTAAAGGTAAAGGATTTATTCTGAGCACTGCCTGTTCGATTGCTCCACGAGTAACAGCCGAGAGAATTAATTTGCTGTCTACCTTACTTGATAAATACGGATATTACTAAATTAGTAACTCAATTAGTCTGAGACACCCCCCATTTTCATCGGTAAAGTTATAACAGTTTTGATCTATACTCTTACAATTCCACTTCATTCTCACAAAATAGTATAATTCCCTGCCTTTTTTCTGACTACTTTTGCATAGTGAAAAGATATTCAATCAGATAGTCATGAAAAAACATTCGCTTGCGTCGCTCAACTGGGAACTGGTAGGAACTAAACCGCACTACTGGCGGCTGTGGGGTCAGATGAAGGAAATGTGCATTAAGCATCCGGAAAACTACCCGGTGAAGGCCCGTGTGCCGGGGTCGGTGCAGCAAGCGCTACTCGATGCGGGCATCATTCCCGACTGGAATACCGGTACTAGTTATCGTGATATTGAATGGATTGAAAACCGCCACTGGTTGTTTTTTGCGGATATTCCCGACGAGCTGGCAGAAGCCGGAAAGCCGGTCGTGCTGCGCTGCGATGGTCTCGACGATAATGGCGAAATTTGGCTGAATGGCGAAAAAGCAGGCGAATTCTCGAATACGCATCTAGATTATCGATTTGATTTGACGCCATACTGGAAAGCTACAGGTAACAGGTTGGCGATTATCTTCTTTTCGCCTGAAAGGTACGAAGGTCAGGTGTACTGGACTTCAAAATCCAGTATCCGGAAACCGCGGTTTTACTACAACTGGGACTGGTGCCCGCGCATTCTGCAAATCGGTATCTGGGATAACATCTATATTGAAACAGGTGAAAAATGTATGCTGGAAGATATCCTTAGTACGACTGATTTCGATGCAGATGATAATGCCGGAATACTAAGCATTTCATTACCAAAAGGTTTTGAGCCAAAAGCCGAATTGTATGTGCAGCTTTCCGATACTGCCGGCACAGTGCTTTACAGTTGTTTCTACAAACCAGAAGAGTTACAACAGGAATTGCAGATCCGAATACCCGGAATTCAGCCCTGGTATCCCAACGGTATGGGAGGACAAGTGCTCTATAAGCTCACTTTCAGTCTGGTAAGCTCCGGTAGTTCAGAACTACATTCACTCTACAGGATGATAGGTTTCCGGAGTATCGAATGGCTTCTCTGCACACAGGCTTCTGCTGAAGCCGACCCCTGGTTGCTCACCGTAAATGGTAAATCTGTTTTTATGCAGGGCGTTAACTGGACGCCTATCAGGGTGATGTTTGCCGATGTAACACGTGATATGTACCGCGAATACCTTACCCGTTACCGCGATATGGGGGCCAACCTGCTCCGTGTGTGGGGAGGTGCTACCCTCGAAAAGGCCTGTTTTTATGAGTTGTGCGACGAACTGGGACTCATGGTTTGGCAGGAATTTCCGCTTTCGTCATCGGGCATTTGCAATACTCCTCCCGACGATGAAGAATCTATCAACACCATGGAATCCGTCGTGCGCAGTTTTGTGCGAAGACGCTCGCACCATGCTTCACTCATTGCCTGGAGTGGAGGGAACGAGCTTTATACTTCGGATAACAAACAACCGCTCGGATTTTCGCATCCTATGCTTAATCGAATAAAAGAGCTAATCAAAGAATTAGATCCGCACCGGCGACTTATGCCCTCCTCGCCATCGGGACCTACCATTTATTACGACCCTGCACTCAATGGCCGGGGCGTGCAGTGGGATGTGCACGGTCCGTGGTGGCTGCCATTCGAACCTTCGGATGAAGCCATGAGCAATATCCGTGAATACTGGGAATCGTCGGATGCACTACTTCACTCGGAAGCCGGTGTGCCGGGTGCTTCGTCGGTTGAACTAATTAATAAGTACAGAGGCAACTACGATGCTTTGCCCATTGAGGTAGGGAATCCAATCTGGGGACAATTTTCGTGGTGGATAGAAGCGGATAAATTTGAAGATGAAAAAGGCAAAAAACCTGAAACGCTGGAGGAATATGTTCGTTGGCAGCAACAACGGCAAACCAAAGGACTGGCAATAGCAGTGGAAGCTGCAAAGAATCGCTTTCCGGACTGTGCTGGTTTCCTTATCTGGATGGGACATGATTGTTTTCCCTGTCCGGCCAACACTTCCATCATCGATTTTGAGGGAAAACCAAAACCAATCGTGGCAGCTATTGAGCAAATCTGGAAAGGAATATAATAATCACCACATTAGTCACATAAGAAAACATGATATAAAAATGCATTTTTGAAGAACGTTGGATCAGGATGATCAACTATTCATAACGGATAATAAAAAAGACTGATGATAACAAATATGATAAATTTTTAATAGATGAAGATAGTAACACTGTTAATATTGATGGTTATTTCAACCACACTTACTGCACAAACCGACCCGGAGGTGGAAAATTTCAATTACGTTCTGGGAACTCAAACCATCGGCCCCAAGTATAAATTTACTTCGGATGATGCCCTGGTTGAAACAGCTAAAGAGATTTACAACATGGGTTCGCGGATTCTCAAAATATCGTTAAACCTGAGTTCGTACGGTTTATCGGGCAGTTATTCAGACATAACTTCCATTGTCAGGGATCAGCCTTCGTTCAAATACGTGGTGGATATGCCTTTCCGCGATTATTTTTTCTGGGCCCGCAGCAATGCCAACTGGGCCGATGGCTATTCGGAAAGTGAGCGCAGCACCGATTCCATTCAACTGTATAATCTGACGAAATATCTTCTGACCAACTACAACAATACCGGGAAAACCTTTTATCTCGGTCATTGGGAAGGCGACTGGTATTTGTTGCCCAACTACGACCGCAATTATGTGCCATCCGACGAGCGCTGTCGGAACATGGCCAACTGGTACCGTACCCGACAGAATGCAGTGGATAAAGCCAAGTCGGACACGCAGTTTTCCGGGGTCAATGTATTTCATTATGCGGAAATCAATCAGGTGGTTGATGCCAAGGATTTGGGAAAGAAACGTGTGGTCAATTGTGTACTGCCGCTTACCAATGTCGATTATGTGTCGTACTCATCTTACGATGCACAGTGGTTCGATCAAAGCCGGTACAATAGCATTTTGAATTATATCCAGGCGAACCTGCCACCAAAAGCCGGGATATCCGGAAAGCGGGTTTTTGTGGGTGAAGTAGGTAATTCACTTGAAAAATCAAGCTGGGATATTTACAAACACGAATCGGACAACCGCAAATTTTTACGAACAGCCTTGGCCTGGGGTAGTCCGTTTGTGCTGTACTGGGAAATGTACAATAATGAATTTGACACTGCGAACAACCGGCACCGGGGTTTCTGGCTGATAAATGATAAGAACGAAAAGCAACCCTTGTACTTCACATTTCAGTATTTTTACAAGGCTGCAAAGGAGTATGTAGCGAACTATAAAATGTTGAATAACCGTTTGCCGGATTCAATGGAATATGCTTCCTGGTCAGCTTCGTATCTGAATACAATCCCAACATATGAAAATTCAATTGAACCAGAAAAATTTGCGCCCGTTGTGAAGGCTTTAGGCGATAGATTGATCATCGAAAATAGTCAGCTTGTCTCCACTGTTGTTGTGTATTCCATCGATGGCCGGCAGCAGGCTGTGCTTTCACTATCGGTGGGCGAGAACAGAGAGCTTCAATTGCCCCGTGGGCATTACCTGGTATCGTTTCGGAATCAAAAATCAATTCACACTCA
>JANJXE010000171.1 GCA_024709185.1 Paludibacter sp. | reverse complement strand
ACAACACTCTCACCCAGGCTCCGATTCGGCCGTCCAATTTCAGTCAAACCGATTTACTTCCGGGAGAATCATCAGCTGCGCTCTCAGTGGTAAATCCTGTAACACAAGCCAATCTGATTACCAATAATTCTGATAATTATTCATTTCTTACTAATGGTAGTTTGGAAATCAATCTTACTAAAAACACTACCATCAGATCTACAGGAGGTTATTTCCTGTTTGCCCAAAGTGATAAACAATATTACCCTGGTAATGTAGCACAAGGAATGGCATTCGGGGGCAGGGCCTTTATTGGAACCAGCAAATCGGAACGATTAAACAATGAAAATGTAATTAATTACAGTAATACGTTTGATAAAATTCATAAGTTAAATGTGCTGGTCGGGAATTCAATTGAGCAAGTTATTTCTGAATGGTTAAATACAGAAAACAGAGGATTTAAGCTCGAGGATTTGGGGATTTATGGAATTAGTCAGGGCACAGATCCTCAGATACCAACTTCTACCATTATTAAACAAACAAATGCTTCCTTCTTTTCGCGTTTAAATTATGATATTGCGGATAAATATTTACTGAAATTCACGCTCCGGGCGGATGGTGCTTCTCGCTTTGCAGCCAATAATAAATGGGGTTATTTTCCTTCGGCTGCTGCAGCCTGGAGAATTTCAGAAGAGAATTTTATGAAGGATTTAAATGTGTTTTCCAACCTTAAACTGCGATCCAGCTGGGGAATTTCAGGAAAGCAAGCGATTCCTTCCTATCAATCTCTTCCTACCGTAGGAACCTGGAACGTAAGTATTGATGGCGCCACCAACAGCCTGATCAGTTTTTTTACACGCATTGCAAACGAAAACCTGAAATGGGAAACAACCGAAGAATACAATTTCGGAATTGATGTTGGGGTATGGGACGATAGATTCAACCTGAGTGTTGATTTGTACAACCGATTGACAAGAGATTTACTGTATTACGTACCAATACCCTCCTACACCGGATTTGATATAGCACTTCAGAATATTGGAAGCATTCAAAACAGAGGAATCGAACTGAATATCAACAGTAATCTAATAAAAACAAGAAAATTTAAGTGGGATATTAATTTCAATATCAGTCACAACGCTTCAAAAGTAATAAAATTGGGTGATCAGGACTGGCAATTGGTAAATGTTGGATACCTCGGGTTGGGTCAGGGATATTTGAAGGAAGGATTAGCAATTGGTAATTGGTATGGATATAAAACAGATGGTATATGGCAATCGCAGGGAGAAATCGACCAGGCCATTACTGATGGAAAATTGGTCGCATCGGAGGGAGCAAAACCGGGCTACGTTAAGTATGTTGATTTGAATAATGATGGTAAACGAACAGCTGAAGATCGACAAATACTGGGCAATGGAGAGCCTTTATTCACCGGCGGAATATCCAATAATTTTTCATATAAAGGACTTTCAGTTGATTTTACCTTTCAGTTTTCATATGGAAACAAAATTTACAATGCTAACAGATACCGACTGGAGAGTGGATTTAGTTTCGACAATGCATTAGCTGAAACAGTTGACAGATGGAGACCTACATTGTATAATTACGATCCTGTAACAAAAGAAAGAGGTGAGTTGTTTATGGAGGGAAATGCCGGAACTCGGTTTCCAATTGCTATAATGGGTAAAAATATCGATGAAACTCCAATAGACTTGTGGATTGAGGATGGTTCTTTCTTGCGTATGGCAGACCTGACTTTTTCATATACCTTGCCTCAGTCAATTACTTCAAAACTGAAATTGTCTGCTTTAAAATTCTTTGCGACAGGAAGTAACTTGTTTTTAATTACCAATTATACAGGATACGATCCGGAAGTAAATAACTCGCAGGGGGCTGCGTCATTTCTGATGCCAGGACTCGACTATTTCTCCTATCCCAGAGCCAGGACAATATCTGCTGGAATCAATTTAACTCTTTAAATGAATACTACGATGAAAAACAAACGAATAGCATATATGGCTTTTTTAGCTATAACAATATTGATGTCCTGCGAAGATTTCCTGACTGAAAAACCGCTTGATTTTCGTACAACCAATAATTTTTACGTTGATGAAGCCAGTCTAACCACTGGATTATTGGGGGTATACGAACGCTATTATACGCTCTACAAAGCTTATGAACCATTTATTGGTGAGTTAGGTACCGATGAAAGTGTGGCTCAGTATTATATGCAGATTTTTAATCAGTTTTATAAATATAATCTGACTTCCAATCACACAGCTATTTCCAATTGGTATAATTATCACTATCAATTAATAGCCAGAGCAAATACGATTATCAACCGTGCACCACGGGTTCCCAATGTATCAAATAAATTCGTAAATACGGTTGTGGGTGAAGCGAGGGCTTTGCGGGCATGGGCTTATTTTCGCCTGGCACAAACGATGGGGCCGGTACCTTTGATTTTAGAGGAAACTACATCGGTGGATAACGGTGTGCCCAGGAGTCCACTGAAGGATGTTTATGCTGCAATCATCTCAGATCTGGAATTTGCAGTCGGAGACGGAATCCTCAGTGTCTCCAACTATCCAAATCAACCCGGCAGGTTAACGCAATTGGCAACTAAAGCTATGCTAGGTAAGGTTTATCTGACAATGGCTTCCTCTAAGGAGGCTGGTGTAATAGATAAATTAATGACTAAAGCAGACAAGCCGGACTATGGTTATGGTGCACTTGCTGAAAGTCCTCAACAGTTATACCTTAAAGCCGAGCAGGTACTGGGTTCACTAATTGGCGTTGTTTCCCTGGAAAAGAAATATGGAGATGTATTCCTTGTAGCTAATAAAAATAAGATTCCTGAGAATTTATGGGAGATTCAGTTCGCACCATTGACTCCATCCGGTTCGTATTGGTTGAAAGTGTACGGCGTGATGAGCTTCCCATTTCAGTTCGAACGAGACATGTATACCAATGGTTCCGGCTTATGCCAGATTCATTATACTACAGATATGTGGGAATCATATCACGAAGGAGACCGCAGAAGAGATTGGAATCTGGTAAATTATTACCTGGATTATAACCAGGAGCCCGACTCTATGAAACGATATTTTGATCCACTTGAAGGCAGAACAAATGGTGTAGTACAATCGTGGATGGGGATTACAAAGTTTCGGTTTAAAGCAGGAGAATTAAATGAGAAAGTGCCGTATACCGATTGGTCTAATCTGCCAATGAATTTTGCAGTGATAAGGTATGCCGATGTGTTGTTGATGTATGCAGAAGCGAATCTGAAAGCAAATGGAGGAGTTGCTACTCAGAGAGGTGTCGATGCAATAAACCTGGTTAGAAACAGAGCCAGGGGTGTTGATGAAAGTGGCCGGCCAATTTCTGAAAATGAGACTCCTGAATTTCGGAATTATACCATCTCTTCACTTACACTTGAAAAAATACTGGAGGAAAGGAAACTGGAACTTTGCTACGAAAGTATTCGGTGGTTCGATCTGGCCCGTACTGGAATGTTGATACAGAAATATCTGGAACCTGTAATACCGGGCGATTATGCGCAGGGATTAATTGATGAAGACAATTATCTTTTTCCGATTCCGCAAACTCAAATAGACAGATCGACAAATCAGATTGGCTTTTTTCAGAACCCGGGGTATTAAAATAATAACATACAAATCAAATTCACTTATTTACTAATCATTAATTTATTAGATCATGAAAAAAACAACTTTTACTATCGTATGCTTGTTCATTGTGCTAACAATTTTTGCAAAAACATGGACAGTAAGAACAATCGCCGGTGCGGGCGTAGATTTCACTTCCATAAAAAGTGCGATTGAAAATGCGTCCGTTGTTGACGGTGATGTTTTAGATGTTTTGGGAGATTTTTCCACAGAACAAATAACACTTTCAAAGGAAATTACAATTAAAGGTAACGGTCAGGATAATACTATTATCAGATCGGCTGGTACAAACCGGATTTTTGTCAGCTTTGCAAACGAAAAAAAATTCACCATCACTGATTTAACTATTCAGGGAGGTACCCAGTCTAATGAACCAGGAGCTGGTTTTTTTGTATACCTGGCACCTGAATGTACTTTTGAGAATGTTCGCTTCAAAGATATGAATACGAGTAGTAACGGAGGTGCTATCTTAATTCAAAACACACTGAAATTCACTATCAGAAATTGCGAATTTGTTAACAATAAAGCAGGTGCAGTGGGAGGTTGTATTTATCTTTCGAATCTTGGAGGTGTGGGTCTAATTGAAAACAGTACTTTT
>JANJXE010000044.1 GCA_024709185.1 Paludibacter sp. | reverse complement strand
CGGCAGGCAGTCGATGGCCAGCACGGTGGCCTGCCTGGCGGCCAGCGCCTGCATCAACTCGGGGTTCTGCGCCGGCCAGACGAAGCCGACCAGCGCGCACTATCAACACACCAGCTTCGTTGTAGGTCCGCCAGGTTCCGTGAAATTCCCCGTTTCGGTACGCACGCACTTCGTTGGGTTTTCCGTTATTGAAATATACAATATAGGCTCCTTCGGGCTTTCCGTCTTTAATGTTCATCTCTACTTTTAACGATCCGTCCTCAAAATATTCCCTGTACTCGCCACTGTACAACTTCGTTTGGGTAGCATCTGTAAAAAAGAGTCCGTCGCTCTGTACAATTTTACTTTCGGGCGACTGGGCAAAAAGGGCGACTGCAACCAGTAGCAACGAGCTTATAATCAATTGTTTCATACGATATTAATTAATTTTTAAAAAGTCGTATGAGACTGGCATTTCAACATTATCATATCCACGGATGTGAAAAGGTTGTATGCTCGTTTCATATTCCTTCAGTATATAATCTATTTTCAAAAAATTGAATCCTGAAACATTCTTTTCAAAAAAGAACTTTCAGAATTCAATTGTATGTTACATTTCTGCTACAAATTTAATCAGCATCGACCGATAAATCTATATGTGCAACGAAATTTAATATGTATTACAAAAAAAACAATGATTAATGGCAAATGACTAATCACATCCCATTAATCATTTATCCGTTAGTAAATTGTATTTTGCGGATCGAAGTTCACCCAGGCTTCTTTGGTCCAGTCTGTAGTACCGAAGGCGCCCATATAAGTAGCTGATTTGTCGAAGAAAGCATCCTGCAGTTTCGCATGTGTAAAGGCACCAGCACCCAGCAGAGGCGAACCGGAAGCAGGAAGGAAACTTTCAGGAGTCCCGACAGTAGCTTTAGGATTGTAGAATGATTTATCAATACCAGCTTCGACAGTGGTAGCAATCAATTTATTGCCAAAGGAAGCAGTATTGAAAAACTCAGCAGCCTGGGCATCGGTAACACTGGAAGCTCCCTTAAGTGCTGTAGCTTTGGTACCAACGATGGCAACATTTTGCAGAGTCATTGATCCTGAAGTTGCATTTGCATGAGTTGTTGTAGCATCGAGCAACAATCCGGCCGTATTCCATCCTGCAATCACAGAGTTAAAAATCGAAATCGAGGTATTGCGACGCAGGTGCATTCCCGCAGCGAAATTGGCATTTACATCCTTATCAGCGGTCGTCTTGAATGGACCAATTATAGTCATATTTGAAAATACACCCGAGGTTTTGGGCGAAGCAGCCGAACCACTGGCATCGTTGTCCGACTCAAAACCATTCGAGCCCGACACATCGGCGGTACGTGGATTACTGATACTTACACCATACTGCACATTTCCGGAGTAACCAAAGTCCACATCCCAGCAATCGTCGACCGTTGCATACGCAATAAGGTATTTTGCGTTCACATTACCACCAAACCATTCGAAAGCATCGTCTCCACCAAAAGAAACCTGTACATGCGAAATTTCTGTTCCTTTACCCACAGCACACATGGTCAGACCGTTGGTTTCTTTGTCAGGCTGAAGCGCAATTCCTGAGAATTCGATACGAACATATTTCAGTTTACCCGAGCTATCGTTTTCGTCGCGGGTAGCAAAAGCCGAAGTTCCGTAATCAACCGGATTCGACAAACCTTCTACTGTTGCATTTGACTGGTTAACCGGAGCTTTTCCTACCAGGATAATCCCACCCCAGTCACCGGCACTACGGGCACCGGCCGCCATACGCGAAGTAAACACGATGGGCTGTGTAACAGTACCCACGGCATTCAGTTTGCCACCGGGAACAACCACCAGCGTGCCTTTGGTAACCTTGTCACCTTTTACAATAGTACCGGGAGCAATGTTCAATGTACCTTCCACGTTGATCTGGCCCATCAGAATATATACAGAGTCTTTCACCCAGTTGCGGGTGCCTTTGATCGCCGATTTTACAATCACTTCGTTGGGAAAATCCTTCAACGAGGCATCCGGATCTTCTTCTACTTTCTCTTCACACGAGCTAAATACAGTTGTTGCAGTAATCAATACAACAGCGAATTTCAAGAATAATTTTCTCATTTTTCTTACCTTTAATTTGTACACTAAGTTTCGGTGCAAAAGTAGATTGCTGGTATTACAGGACTGTTTCAAAGATGTGAGGAGAATGTGTAATATATATTTTGATAGTGTTACACATCGAACCAAATTCCCACTTCGTTGTTACTATTAAAGCCCAAAAACTGCAATCGGCATGTACAGTTAACTGCTTACCCTGGTTGAAAACAGCTATAAAGGCAAAAAATCTGATTGAATGATATTTAATGATTTTAATCCGGCGGAAGATAAACTATTCCGCATTATGGATGATGAGGGAAGGGTGATTAACCCGGAATATATGCCGGAGGTGAATCCGGAAACGATACGAAAAGCTTATCAATCCATGTTATTTGCGCGCACAGCCGACCTCATGGCGGTGTCGTACCAGCGACAGGGACGCATGTTCACCTATCCTCCGATTCTCGGGCAGGAAGCAATTCAGGCGGCTGCAGGCATGCTGATTCGACGCGATGACTGGCTGGTGCCGGCATTCCGCGAAATGGCTATTATGCTGGCAAAAGGGGTTTCACTGAAAGAAATTTTTCTGTATTACCTTGGAAATGAAGAGGGCAGTAATTTTAAGGATGCTCACCACGTATTACCCATTTGTGTGCCCATTGGTTCGCAGTACCTGCACGCCACAGGTATTGCATACGAAGTAAAATACAACAAAAAAGATGAAGTGGTTTTTCCTTTTATCGGCGATGGCGGCACATCGGAAGGCGATTTTAGTGAAGCACTGAATTTTGCAGCAGTGTGGCAGGTTCCGGTGGTGTTTACTATTCAGAACAATCAATACGCAATATCAGTACCAGTGCAGCGACAGACCCGCTCCATCAACCTCGCAGTAAAGTCTGTAGCCTTTGGTATGCCGGGGATTAAGGTGGATGGTAACGACTTTTTTGCCATGTACAAAGCGTATCAGGAAGCAATACAATGGGCACGCGATGGAAAAGGCCCTGTGCTGATTGAAGCGTACACCTATCGCAAAGGTGCTCACACCACCTCCGACGACCCATCGAAATACCGTACAAAGGAAGAAGAAAAATTGTGGGAAGCGAAAGACCCCCTGTTACGGTTGAAAAAACACATGGAGCTGAACAACATCTCTCTGATGGAAAAGGAGGAGAATGTTGCGCAAACTGACCTCAGCCCGGCTGAATTACATAGCGGCATAATAACAAAGGATGATTTGTTTGCTGGTGAAGACACCCTTATCGAATCGTACAAGGAAGAAGTTGACCGGCAATTTATTGCTGCTGAGACCTTTCGTGCCTACGAACTCGATGATGTTTTCAAACACATGTATGTGGAAATGCCCGACGAGTTGGCACGACAAAAAGCTGATTACGAACAATTTTTACGTTGGAAGGAGGCCCGCCGATGAGTGTAATGAATATGGTTCAGGCATTGAATAATGCTTTTGACATAAAACTAGCCGAAGATCGCTCGGTAGTGATGTTTGGCGAAGACGTGGGTCTGGAAGGCGGCGTATTCCGCGTTACCGAAGGACTTCAAAAAAAATACGGAGTGGAGAGGGTGTTCGATTCTCCGCTGGCCGAATCGGCAATTGTGGGAACAGGACTGGGTATGGCCATGGCCGGACTGCGGCCCATTGTGGAGCTTCAGTTTGATGGATTTACTTATCCTGCTTTCAATCAGATCATTTCGAATGTTTCGCGCATGAACAACCGTACCCGCGGGATGTACAAGGCACCGATGGTGATTCGCTTCCCCTACGGAGGCGCCATCAATGCCATCGAACACCATTCGGAGAGTCCTGAGTCGCTGTATGCCCACATTCCCGGACTCAAAGTGGTGGTTCCATCGACTCCTCACGATGCCAAAGGCCTTATGATTTCAGCTATTGAGACCGATGATCCGGTGATATTTATGGAACCCAAACGTATTTACCGGGCAATTAAGCAGGAAGTTTCGGACGAGAAATTCAGTATTCCGATTGGGAAAGCGAAGATAGTACAGGAAGGTACCGACATTACCCTGATTACCTTTGGCGCTCTGGTTCGCGAATGTCAGAAAGCGGCTGAGATGGCCAAAGCCGAAGGAATTTCGGTAGAAATAGTCGATTTGCGCACCATCTACCCTATCGACCGCGAAACAGTTGGTGCTTCTATTCGCAAGACAGGCCGCGTATTGATTGTTGCCGAAGCGCCACAGTCCTTCAGTGTTGGCTCCGAGTTGGTGACCATTGCCAACGAAGAAGCTTTTCTGTCGCTGGAAGCGCCTCCCCGCCGTGTGATGGGCTTCGATACGATTGTTCCATTGGCTCAGGGTGAGAAGTTCTACCTGGTAACCCCCGAACGAATCCTGTACGAAATGATACAACTTAAAAACTATTAAATTAATTATTAATGATAAATGATTAATGATTAATGGGTGGTATTGTACATGCTATTCGCTTTTCATCAATCTTATTACTCATTAAATGTAAATCATCTCTTAACCGCACCCATTAATCATTTATCATTTATCATTAAACATTCAATATTATGCTTTTCCGTTTCCCCGACATAGGCGAAGGCCTCGAAGAAGGTACCATTCATGAAATTTACGTAAAGGAAGGTCAGGCTGTGAAGGCCGGAGACTTGCTGGTAAGTATGGAAACCGATAAGGTTACGGCCGATATTCCGTCGCCGCGCACTGGTATTGTACTCAAGATATTCGGTAAGCCCGGCGATGTAATTCACGTGGGTGAACCGCTGGCCGAGATCCAGGTGGAAGGAGAGGCCGAAGTGCTTACACCTGCCGAAATGGCTTCGGGACATTTAATGGAAGAGGATGACGATTTGTATGTACCCGAATCCGGTCAACAGGAAGATGAAGTTGCCGGTGTGGTAGGCACGCTCGAAAGCGCAGGTAATGAAGGGGTAATGGCGGCAAGCGAAGAAACAAGCTCAACCGGCAAACAGTCGGGAGCTGTAGGAAGTGCAGCAACTTCAGGCAATGCAGCTGCTTTGGGCAAACCCGGTCGTCACGCTCCACTCCCGGCCAGTTCCGAACGCGAATACCTCCCTTCTGGTCGAAAGGTATTTGCAACTCCAC
>JANJXE010000458.1 GCA_024709185.1 Paludibacter sp. | reverse complement strand
TATGAATACAAAAATCGGATTATTCGGTATCGGATTGGATACCTACTGGGCGCAGTTCGACGGATTGCTGGACAATTTAAAGCGCTATCAGGCTCAAATAAGCGAAAAAATTGCTGGTTTTGGAGTTGAGGTTGTTGATGCAGGTATGGTGGATAACCCTGTGAAAGCCCGTGACGCGGCCGATTTATTGAAAGTCGGTGATGTGGAACTGGTATTTCTCTATGTTTCTACCTACGCTTTGTCATCAACGGTTTTGCCTGTAGCACAAAAACTGAATGTGCCGGTTATCGTTTTAAATCTTCAGCCGGTAGCTCAACTTGATTACGAGAAGTTTAACCAGATCGGCGACAGGGGAAAAATGACCGGCGTATGGCTCGAGCACTGTCAGGCCTGCTCGGTTCCCGAAATTGCCAATGTTTTCAATCGTTCGGGCATTCATTACGATTTTGTAACCGGTCATTTGCAGGATGAAGTAGCCTGGCTTGAAATACAATCCTGGGTGGATGCTGCCCGCGTAGCTAATGCCGTTCGCAACAACCGCATGGGCATTCTGGGGCATTATTATGGAGGAATGCTGGATGTTTATACCGATGTAACGAAACAGGCAGCTGTATTTGGCACCCACTTCGAAATGCTGGAAATGTGTGAGTTGAAAAAAATCAGGGATGAAGTAACTGAGCATGAATTATATGCTAAAATGAAACAATTTTATGACGAATTTGATGTATCAAATGAGTGTGAAATTCCAGAAATTGAACGGGCAGCCCAAACTTCAGTGGCATTCGACAAGCTAATAGAAAAACACAATTTAGGATCAATGGCCTATTACTACGAAGGCGAATCCGGCAATGAATATGAAAATATCGTGACTTCGATTATTGCAGGGAATACTCTTCTTACCAGCAAAAATATACCCATTGCCGGCGAATGCGAAGTGAAGAATGCACAGGCAATGAAAATCATGGCCGAATTTGGCACAGGAGGTTCCTTCTCGGAGTTTTATCTGATGGATTTCAACGACGATGTGGTGATGCTGGGACACGATGGTCCTGCCCATTTTGCTATAGCCGAAGGGCGCGTAGGCTTGGTGCCTCTGCCCATCTACCACGGAAAACCGGGGAAAGGGCTTTCCATTCAGATGACGGTAAAACACGGGCCTGTTACCCTGTTGTCGGTGGCGGAAAATAAAGAGGGCGTTTTCCTGCTGGTAGCCGAAGGCGAATCAGTTCCCGGACCGGTATTGCATATTGGCAACACCAACAGTCGCTACCGTTTCCCCATAGGCGCCAAACGCTTTATGAACGCATGGTCGAAGAAGGGACCTGCCCACCATTGCGCCATTGGTGTGGGACATATTGCTGATAAAATTGAAAAATTGAGTCAGATTCTTAAAATCCCCTGTGTTCAGATTTGCTGAATCTTAAATTAACAACCTGAAAAACAAAATTAGTATGCTTAGAAAATCATTTTATACTATCGCTTTAGTTAGTTTAGTAACCTCATGTAGTTTCCAATCCAACGATTCATTTCAGTACAAAGTCGGTATCCTGGGTGCTCCTTCATCTCCCGATGTTGAGTGGAACGACAATAACATGGAGTTAATGAAAGAGCTGGGATTCAACACCCTGCAGCTCAACATAGCCTGGGGGTATCGACCTGCAGATAATGCATTGATACTGGAAGATGTAATCGCGGTTCCTGATGAATTCAGGTTGCCTGTGGATAACGACTCAACACTCAATCAGAATAACGGAGGTTCGAATCGCTACCTACACAGCAAAGAGCGGATTGCTATTCGTGCTGCAGAGTTAAAGCACCGTATTGCAATGTGTGAAAAACACGATATGCGTACAATATTCCATTTCGGTGCACCCTATGTGGCTTATCCGGCGATTGAACCTCTTTCGCAATGTATATCCGATGTGCAAACCATCCATCGATACGAGAAATTACTTGAACTATTCGCTGCCGAATTTAAAGGGGTCGACGACTTGCTGTTGTACACCTACGATCAGAATGCATGGCTGTGCAGCGAAAATGGTCCGTGCGACAAGTGCTATGGTAAACCGCTAGATAAACGCGTTGCTGATTTTGTGAATGCACTCTCCCGTAAATGGCATCAACTAAATCCCGATGGAAAGCTTTGGTGGGAACCCTGGGAAATTTCTGCCGGTCAGACTTACAAAGCACTGGAATTACTTGACAGCACCTGCGTTGGCTTATCGGTACATTCCTCGATTACCGAGGTTCAAATTGCATCAGTGGCCGACAGATGGTTTAAAAATGTAGTTGCATTAGCCAACCAGCGAAACATTCCTGTGTTGGGCGAAGTTTGGCTTGGAACAGCAACTGAAGAAATTGAACCGTATATTTATCTCCCTTCGCCACTCGCAACACTCAGGGCTTTACGGGCAATGAATTCCGCAGGTAAGTTGGCGGGTATCAAGGAGTATTACGGCAATATTCCGAATCGTGAAGATCCCAATTTGAGAATGAGTTCCATCTTCTTTAAGAATCCTCAAATTGATGATCAGAATGCATTGAAGAAATTAGCCACACCATACAATGGTAGTAGTAAAGTGCAGGATTACTGGAAACTATCTTCCGAAGTTATTGAAATGTATCCGTGGGATATCAGTTGGTTCGCCCGCGAAGTAGGACGAAGCGATCCTCATCATTTGCTTACCGAAGCCACGCTGAAGGGCGCTTCATGGGAAACACCCTCCTGGCAATCGAACCGTCGGGCTGCATTTATGCGTACGGTAGAAACCGATTATCCTCATTTCTGGATGATGGAAGATGCTCAGTTGCGATTCGACTGTACAGCACAAAAAGCTCAATTGGCCATTGATGCAGGGAATGCTGCACGGGGTGAGGTTCCGGAAGCATTGCTGAAAGAGTTTGATGCAGGCCTGGATGAATTGAAAGGATTCAGGCTGCGCTGCCTGGCCTATGTGTATCATATCCGCGAAAGCAATATCTGCAAAATGCTGCGTACTTCCACGAATGAATCCGCCAATGAAGCATTGATAGCTGAGTTAAAGGATTTGCTTCGAAAGGATCATGAAAATCAGGGCTCCGGAAGTGTGATGGATCCAGCTATAAAATTATTAGATAGGGATGTTGAGGCATTTTTAGGACAGTATTTTCTACCTCCCGTGAATTCTACAAATACCTTGCACTTCTATTTCAACGATTCTATTCCGGCCCATTTAAAAACAGTATGGACACTTACATCGCGTTAAACTATTTAAAAAGTAAACTATGATGACTCGAGCAGGATTTAAAATGTATCTGAAGCCAGGCTTTGAGAATGAATATATAAAGCGACACAGTGAGATATGGCCTGAGTTAGAAGCATTACTTAAAGAAAATGGAATTTCAGATTACTCCATTTTTTTGGATAAAGATACCAATGTACTATTTGCCTGCCAGAAATTAAATGGTGATGCCGGTTCTCAGGATCTGGGACTTGTTCCGATTGTTCAACGATGGTGGGACTATATGGCCGATATTATGGAAACTAATTCGGATAATTCACCTGTAACTGTGCCACTAAAAGAAGTTTTTTATTTAAAGTAATCCATTCAATTATTAAAGGGTTATGGTAATTAAAAAAAAGGATAGAAAGTCTGGATTATAACTCAAAAATCAGCTAATATTTCTTATTTTTGTAAAGTTGATTCTTTAATTTTACTACCATGAACTGGAAAAAACTACAAAACGGATCGGATATCCGGGGTGTTGCCCTCGAAGGAATACCGGGTGAAGTTGTGAATTTAACTCCTGAAGTTGCTACCATATTGGGAAAGGCTTTTGTAAAATGGTTGAAACAAAGTGGAGTGAAGCAACTATCAGTCGCAGTGGGAACTGATTCACGGATTTCGGGACCGGTGCTTAAACAGGCGTTTATTGATGGAATGTGTGAATCCGGTGCTAAAGTATTCGATTGTGGTCTGGCATCCACTCCGGCTATGTTTATGACTACAGTGGCAGGCGATAAGGCGGTGTCTGCCGGGGTGATGATTACAGCCAGCCACCTGCCATTCAACAGGAATGGTTTTAAATTCTTTACTCAAAAAGGAGGGCTGGATAAAAAAGATATTTCTCAAATTCTACAACTTGCCGAAGAAAATGAATTTTCTGCAGAAGAAGCTAACCTGAAAGTTGAATCGTGGTCGTTTATCGATGAGTATGCTGCCTTTTTAGTGAATTATATTCGCTCAACTGCCAATATCAGCTCTAATTACGAACATCCCCTGAAAGGACTGAAGATACTGGTGGACGCCGGAAACGGAGCAGGTGGTTTTTTTGCTTCGAAAGTGCTCGAACCGTTGGGTGCCGATACCACCGGCAGTCAGTTCCTGGATCCGGATGGTCGTTTTCCCAACCATGTGCCCAATCCCGAGGATGAAGTGGCTATGCAGTCGATATGCGATGCGGTTGTACGTGCAAAAGCCGACCTGGGTGTTATTTTCGATACCGATGTGGATCGTTCGGCAATTGTAGATGCGCAGGGTAATCCTGTAAATCGTAATGCGCTGATTGCACTCATTTCGGCTGTAGTACTGGCTGAACATCCCGGTAGCACCATTGTTACCGATTCTATTACTTCCGATGGTCTGACTGCCTTTATCGAAAACGAATTAAAAGGTAAGCACCACCGCTTCCAACGGGGCTATAAAAATGTAATCAATGAATCAATCCGGCTGAATACTCAGGGTGAAGAAAGCTGGCTTGCGATCGAAACCTCAGGTCATGCTGCCCTGAAAGAAAATTATTTTCTCGACGATGGAGCCTACCTCGTGGCTAAGTTGCTGGTGGAAGCCGCACGTTTAAATGAAAAGGGCCGTAAACTGACCGATTTAATTGAAAGTCTGCATCATCCGGTGGAAAGTAAAGAGATTCGTTTTACTATTTTGGATGAGAATGCTACAGAGTATGGTAAAGTGGTATTGGCTGAGCTGGCAGGAAAAGTAAGCCTACAGAAAGGGTGGGAGCTAGTTTCACCCAATTACGAAGGTATCCGCGTGCGTTGCACTGCCGACAACGAAAAAGGTTGGTTTTTGCTGCGCCTGTCTCTTCACGATCCGGTTATGCCGCTTAATATTGAATCGGAAACAGACGGTGGCGTTGAGGAGATTGCAAAAAAACTGAGTACGCTCTTAACGGAATTTCAAAAGCTGAAAATAACTGGTTAAGAACAAATATTGGTGTTGGAGGCTAAAAGTAGCTTCCAATGCCTATACTATTCATCATTTGATGCTCTGAGTTTATAAGGTAAAATTTAAGCCTCCGTGGAAATTTATTCCCGGCATCGGATACCCATTGTTAATCTGGTAGATCTGATTCAGCAGGTTTTGACCTGCTATAAAAATATCAAGTTGTTTGATTATCTTTGCTGACACACGGGCATTCAGCAAAGTAAAACTCTCGATGATGTCCGGATTCAGGGCGGTATACAATGTGTTTACATGCTGAGTAGCCACATTTAAATTCACCATTTTATACTGATAATTCAGGTTGATGTTGAACTGATGCTTTGGGGCTGCCACAATCTTCTTTTCCATATCAAGAAGAGTGTAATTTGCTCGCAGGTTAATGTTTTTCGTCACGCGGAAGTTCGCTGCGAATTCAATTCCGCGATTGCTGAAGGTTCCAACGTTCTGACGTTTCGGCGGAATTCCTCCCACTACTTCAATCATATTTTCCCCTTCAACCCAAAACGCTGTCAACTCGGTACTTAAACGATTCGATAAATACGATTGAATCCAACTTAACTCGTAATTCATCATCCGTTCTGGCTTCAACTCTGCATTGGGGGCGTATAAATAAAGCTCCATCACTGTAGGACTGCGGAAGCCTTTCGATACAGAAGTTTTAAAATTGGTAGTTGAACCAACCCTGATTGCTGTACCTGCCATAGGTACCCATTCATTGCCGAATACTGAATTGTGCTCAAAACGTAAACCAGCATTCAAATCCAAAATCTGGAGCAATTTGTGTCGAACTAATGCATAGCTGGCCATCTCGTTAACTGTCTTTAAGGCATTTGCTGCGATGCCTCTGTTGGCCTGACCGCCATATTGCTTAGCATCAAAACCTGCGGTGATATGAGTATGATCAAACAAGCGATAATTTTGATATACCATCATACCCGAATTCCTGTCGGTCGATTGAAATCCGTCTGACAAATTATGTTGTCCAAAATTATGATATACCTTAACTGCACCATCCAGTCTGTCGTACCTGTTTTCAACGGATAAGGCCGCTTTTCCACGCAGTACATCAATATTAAAGAGAGCAGGGGCGTGAATCGGTCCGTTGTCATTGGCAGCATATTCCGCCAGACTTACATCTGCAATTACTTTCCAGTAATGATTCAATTCATAACCAGCTTTCAGATACCCGTTACTAATCTTGAAATCTGTATTCTCCCTGATTCCATCGGTACGGGCATGGTTAGCCGAAACGAACATGCTTAGTTTGTCTTTGTTAAAACCAATTGTCCCGGCATATTTCTGCGTATTATACGAACCATATACAGCGTTTACTGTCACCGCCAAACCTTTCGTTTTTTGTTTTTTGGTGATGATATTTACAGTTCCTGCCATCGCATTTGAACCATACAGTACAGATGCCGGTCCACGAATCACTTCCACCTTCTCCACATCTGAAGCCACATAAGCATCCGGCAGCGGGTGACCAAAAATTCCCTGGTAGTTCGGATGACCATCAATCAAAACAAGCACCTGAGTGTTGGGCGAACTGCCCACTCCACGTACGTTAATGGCACCCGATCCTCCTGTGGCTACTCCAAAGCCTAAAATATTACGTTCGGTAATAAATATACCCGGCACATGAGCACTCAACGTCGAAAGCACATTGTAATGCCCGCTCTGCTTAATGTTTTCAGCACTAATCTGAGAGATTGATAAAGGTACCACTTTGCGGGAAGTTTCGAACTTCGATCCGGTGACAACTACATCGTCCAATTGTACGGAGTCTTTCACCGTCTCCTGCGAATAGCTATGCATACCTATACATGCCAGCACAATCGCGAATTTGATTTTTTTCATTTTTAGTATGCGAACAAAATTTTTTTATCTGTCAGATTTTAACAACCCGACAGGTCCTTAAAAAGTTCACTTATTACGATATAAATAAGTGAATAGCGTTTTAAACCTCAGTCGATGGGATTGTAAAATAGAAAGTACTGCCTTCGCCAACCCGACTATTCACTCCGATTTTTCCACCGTGTTTTTCCACAAATACTTTACAAAGCGTCAGCCCAAGTCCGGTACCTGTTTCACCTTCGGTACCCGGAGTGGTTAGTGATCGTGTGTATTGCCATAGTTTTGAGATGTTTTCTTCAGGGATGCCAATTCCGTTGTCGGATACACAAATGGTGACCACATCCTGGTTGTAATCAGCAGAAATCGTAATCCTTCCATTCGGATGCGTGAATTTAATGGCATTCGAAATCAGGTTACGCATAATGGCCCGGAACATGTTCAAATCTACATAAATCCGGATATCATCACTAACGAGACAGTCAATACTTATGTTCTTCGTATTTGGTGTAAAGCCTGAATAAGCTTGTTTACATATAAAGTTAAACAGATACACCTGTGGCTCAAATGGTAAATTTCCGGCCTGTGATTTCGACCACAATAGCAAATCTTCCAGCAGGTTATAGGTTTGCTTTGCTGTATGATGAAAATTAGTAAGTTGTTGTTCAATTTCATCCGGTTCGTAGTGCCGGAATCTTGAAATCATTAATCCTGACATGGTCATTAACTCATTGAATGGATTCTTGAGGTCGTGGGCTAAAATTCGTATAAAAAGATTTTTGTCATCAATAAGTTTTTGAAGTTGGATCGATAATTCCTGAAGCTCTACAGTTCGAAGATTCAGCTGATTAATTGATTCAGTCAACCGAATATTCTGATTTTTGACTTTTTGATGATTGTCAATATACAAAATGATGAAAATCACAATAAGTGGAATAATGGTTAATCCCAATCCCAAAAAGAGTTTGTGCCGTTTGGTGATTTGTTGGATGTGTTGATTAGGCTGATAGGTTATAATGTAGGCTACATGATTTTTTTTTAAATTCTCTATCGAAATAAAATTAATTGTATAAAATTGTTTGCCTATCTGAGTGTAGGTAGAAAAATTTTTGTGTTGTTTGAATTTTTCAACCAGTTTAGGCTGGATTTTCTTTTCAATGGTTTGTAACAAGCCTGTAGTGTCGATGGTATAATGTGAGAATGCATTCTCCACCATATATTCCGTTGATATAAGTGTTGAGTCGTAATTATTCAATTCCTCTTTAAAAACAGTACTTTGAACAACCGAACGGGGTAGAATTAGGGTTGAATAGGGGTTACCCTGCATTTCCAGTAAGGTACGTATTGCTTCAAACGAAAAGCCGGTTTCGACTGTTCCAATATGCTGGTTCTTGTAGGAAAGTGGAAATACATATCGAAATCCATTATTGATTCTTCCTTCCTCAAATCCATTGTATCTCTTTTTCTCCAGATTAGCCATCTTCACTGAATACCGGTGATTTGTTAAATCATCTCCAAATCGCGATGGACGGTGAAAACGTAGAAAACTTGTATTATCAGGCAGATGAAAGTGTAATTGTTTAATATTTTGCGATTTGAGTTGCTGATACACAGGTACTAGTTTGTGATATAGCTCATTTCGGATGGAAGCCTGAGTTGCTGAATCGGCAGTATAGGCTTTTGAATACAAGGAAAGAATTTCCTCCTGATTTATAATCTGCGTAAAGGCAAGTTCGCTGACCATGGTATACGTATTAATGGCCGACTTTACCTTTATATCCGCCTGTGCATTTTGAACCCATAATTCACCTTCAATGTCTTTGATAAGGTTCCTATGTAATACACTATAGAATGCGAGTTGCAGAAGTACAACCGATATAAGTGATGTATAATGAATTTTTTTCATCTGTTTCTTCGTAAACTGAAATAAAAAATACTACCTTTCTCCGGTTCCGATTCAACCCAAATTGAGCCATTCAACAGTTCAATGTATCCTTTCACTATGGCCAATCCAAGGCCTGAACCTTCGTATCGACGGGATAGTTGTAAATTAACAGATACAAACCGATCGAAAATCGCATTAAGCCTATCGGAAGGTATCCCAATTCCCGTATCTTTTACATAAAAAACGTGGTCGTGACCTTCTATGTAGGATCCCAACTCAATAGATCCCTCATTTGTAAACTTTAGTGCATTGTTCAGTAGGATAGTGAAAATATTACTAAATATCGTTTGGTCAGTCGTTATCACACTCTCTTCGGTCGGTAGCTGTTGATTGTAGTGCAGCTCTAATCCTTTGTTTGCTGCTTTTGCTAAAAAATTGTTGTACAATTCATTCAGTAACTCCACTACATCAACTTCTGATGAATGAACTTCGATTTGATTCGATTCTATCCTCGATATTTCAATAATATCATTGATGGTATTGAGCAATCGTTCGCTGCTTTTGTTAATGATTCCAATGTATTCCTGCTTGTTTTCCTCGGTTAGTTGTGGATTATCCAGCAAATTAATAAAGCCCAGTATTCCATTCATTGGCGTACGAATTTCGTGGTACATATTTCGTAAGAATGCTGATTTAAGTTGATTACTTTCCTCCGCTTTTTCTTTCGCCAACATAAGCTCCTTGTTTTTCTCTTCCAATGATTTTGTTTTCGCCTTTACACGTTTTCGCAACACAACTGTAAATAACAGAAAAATAAACACGCATAGCGATAATCCCGCAATAAGCCATTTAATAGATTCGGGGAGAATGGTCCGGTGTTTATTAAACCATTTAAGGAGTGATTTATAAAAGTCGGATTGAGGATTGTTGTATAACTGCGCAATATTTTTATTGATTACTTCGACATATTCCGGATTAGCTTTTTTGGAAAATGCAAAATGTAGAGTTGAGTTTTGTAATATTACACCGGAAGGTAAAATTTCCTCATCGCAATATTCAGAAAAATAAAAAAAGCGGTCGGCAATTAAAGCATCTATCTGATTGTTTTTAAGTGCATCAACCGAATGCGTATAGGTTTCGAAGGAATGAACTGTATACTGAATATTATTGTCAATGTTTACCTTCTTTTTGATGTACTCTTCCTGATTAGAAGCTTTTAGAACGCCAATTCGTTTTGTGTTCAGATCAACGGTTTTATTTATTATGCTTTCACTGGTTGTAAATACCTGTATCCATGAGCTTAAAACTGGTACACTTAACGTGAACAAAGAATCGCGTTCCTGTGAGTAGGCCATGTCCGGCAAAACATCAATTTCTCCCTGTTGCAGCATAATGTATAGATCTGACCATCTGCTGTTAATGTATTCTAATTTAATTGCTTCCCCGGTAGTTACCGATTTTAGCACATCTATGAAAATACCATCAGGAAGACCTTTTTCGTTGATGAAAATTTTTGGAGGATTGTCGTAAATACCAACTCGTAAATGCTTAGGCGATTTAGCAGAAAGGATAAATGGAAAACTCGCTCCTATCAAAATAAGCAACACTAGCGAAAGAATCCGGTAGTTAAAATACAGTATGATAGAGCGTTGGAATGTCATAGATTTTTTTTGCAAAGATAGTTTTTTTAAAGAACTTAGCAATAAAGTTCTTCCTTTTCCGGTTAACAATTAAATCTGAGATATCGCATAAAAACTGCCCCGTAGATCTCACAATCCCGGGGCAGCCTATTAATCATTAATAATTAAACATTACTCATTAGTTTCAAGTATTGGCATTTCGCTCATTCGTTTGTACCAGTTGTAACGCCATCTTGCGTTATCTTCGGCAGCTACGAATAGTTCCTCTGCTTCTTTTGGGAACTGCTTCAACAAGGATGTATAACGAACCTCGCTGCGCAGGAAGCCCTGGAACATATCCCACTGTGGTGGCTTCGAATCAAGCTGCATAGGATTTCTTCCTTCTGCTTCCAGACGTGGGTCGTAACGGTAGAGGTGCCAGTATCCCGATTTCACAGCAACTTCCTGCTGCTCGTTGTTCGATTTGCCCATTCCACCTACCAGACCGTGGCTGATACAAGGTGAGTAAGCAATTACAACCGATGGTCCATCGTAGGCTTCAGCTTCGCGAATGGCTTTCAGTGCCTGCGCCTGATTAGCTCCCAATGCTAGCTGAGCTACATACACATAACCATAGGTGGTAGCCATCATTCCAAGGTCTTTCTTGCGGATTTTCTTACCCGAAGCAGCAAACTTGGCAATAGCCCCAACAGGAGTAGATTTTGAAGCCTGTCCTCCGGTATTTGAATATACTTCAGTATCCAAAATCAGGATGTTCACGTTCTTGCCCGATGCGATAACGTGGTCGAGACCACCGAAACCAATATCGTACGCCCATCCGTCACCTCCAATAATCCACTGCGATTGTTTTACCAGGTATTTGCTCAGTCCGTCAATTTCAGCACAGTACTGACAGTTATGTTTTTTAACCAAAGGCTTGATTTTAGCCGACAGCTCCATTGTTTTGTCGCCATCTTCCTTGTTGTCAATCCATTCCTGGAACAATCCTTTCAGTTCATCGTCGCAGCAATTTTCAGCAATGGCCGATTTCATCAATCGTTCGATGCGATCGCGCAATTGTTCGTTGGCAAACAACATCCCTAGACCATATTCAGCATTATCCTCGAAGAGCGAGTTAGCCCATGCCGGACCGCGACCTTCGGGAGTAGTAGTATACGGAGTAGAAGGTGCTGAAGCCGAATAGATAGATGAACATCCGGTAGCATTAGCAATCATCTGACGATCGCCAAAGAGCTGAGTAACCAGCTTCACATACGGGGTTTCACCACAACCGGCACAAGCACCCGAAAATTCGAAGAGCGGAGTGGCCAGCTGCGAATTTTTTACATTGGCTTTCACATCCACCAGGTGTTGTTTCGATTGTATATTATCCACACAGAAATCCCAGTTGTCCTGTTCTTCGTACTGTGTTTCGATAGGCACCATTTTAAGCGCTTTGCCGTTTTTGTTACCCGGGCACACTTCCGCACAGTTATCGCAACCCATACAATCGAGCACGTCCACCTGAATGCGGTAGGTCATGCCTGCGAACTGCTTGCCATTGGCTTTCAGTGAAGCGAAAGGAGCTTTTGCCTGTTCGCTTTCATCGAGCACAAACGGTCGGATGGCAGCGTGAGGACAAACGTAGGCACATTGATTACACTGAATACAGTTATCCATTTCCCAAACCGGAACAGTAGCGGCAACACCGCGTTTTTCGTATTTGGTTGTTCCCTGAATCCAGGTACCATCTTCGCGTCCTTTAAACATCGAAACAGGAAGATCGTCACCCTTTTGAGCATTTACAGGAACCACAATATTCTGAACAAAGGATGGGAAGTTGTTAATCAATGCATCTTCATCCGGCAGGTTAGCCCATTCGGCAGGAACATCAACTTTTACATATTCACCACCACGGTCAACCGCTGCGTAGTTCATGTTAACCACTTTTTCACCTTTCTTACCATACGATTTATTGATAGCGTACTTCATTTCTTTAACAGCTAATTCGTAAGGAATTACGTTGGAGATTTTGAAGAAGGCCGATTGCAGGATGGTGTTGGTACGTTGTCCCAGACCAATTTCCTGAGCTATATTGGTAGCATTGATGATGTAGAGCGTAATGTTATTTTTAGCCAGATAGCGTTTTACATCCGCCGGAAGGTGTTGTTGTACTTCTTCAGGAGTCCAAACGGTATTCAACAGGAAGGTTCCGTTCTTCTTAAGTCCTTTTGTTACATCGTACAAACGAAGGTAAGCCTGAACGTGGCAGGCCACAAAGTCAGGTGTTGTAACTAAATAGGTCGAGCGGATAGGAGAGTCTCCAAAACGAAGGTGCGAACAGGTGAATCCACCCGATTTCTTTGAATCGTACTGGAAATATGCCTGGCTGTACTTGTCGGTGTTATCACCAATGATTTTGATTGAGTTTTTATTAGCACCTACAGTACCATCAGCCCCCAATCCGTAGAATTTAGCTTCGAAGGTACCAGGGCCACCCATTGGAATCTCTTCCTGCATAGGCAGCGATGTAAAGGTAACATCATCCACAATACCAACTGTAAATCCATTGCGTGGACTTGGTAAGCTTAAGTTTTTGTAAACAGCCAACACCTGAGCAGGAGTGAAGTCTTTCGACGACAAACCATACCGGCCACCCACCACCAGCGGATGTTCAGCTTTGTTGTACAGCACGTCGCGAACGTCGAGGTACAGTGGTTCGCCACCGGCACCTGGTTCTTTGGTACGGTCGAGCACGCAAATGCGTTTAGCCGTTTCAGGAAGAACTGAAAGGAAATGTTTCGCCGAGAACGGACGATAAAGGTGAACGGTAATCAAACCCACTTTTTCGCCCTGAGCCATAAGGTAATCGATACCTTCACGAATAGCTTCCGTAGCCGAACCCATAGCCACTACCACGCGGTCGGCATCGGGTGCACCATAATAATCGAACAAACCGTAGTTGCGACCTGTAATCTTACCCAGTTCGCCTAGGTAATGTTCAACGATACCGGGAACAGCATCGTAATACGGATTACAAGCTTCACGAGCCTGGAAGTAAATGTCGGGGTTCTGAGCAGTACCACGGGCTACAGGAGATTCAGAATTGAGGGCACGTTCGCGGAATTCGGCAAGGGACTGTTGATCAAGCAGAGCTGTTACAGCCGCTTCGTCAATTTCTTCCACTTTCTGAATTTCGTGCGAAGTACGGAAACCATCGAAGAAGTGAACAAAAGGAACACGCGATTTCAGTGAAGCCAAATGGGCAATGGCTGCAAGGTCCATTACCTCCTGCACCGAACCGGTAGCAAACATTGCGCAACCTGTCTGACGTACCGCCATTACGTCCTGATGGTCACCAAAAATGGAAAGTGCATGCGATGCCAAAGCTCGTGCCGACACATGATAAACACCCGGAAGTAATTCACCGGCCACTTTATACATGTTTGGAATCATCAGCAATAAACCTTGCGAAGCAGTAAAGGTAGAAGTAAGAGCGCCCGCCTGAAGCGATCCGTGCATAGCAGCAGCAGCACCGGCTTCGGATTGCATTTCCTGGACCTGTACAGCCTCACCGAACATGTTTTTCCGGCCGGTTGTGGTCCACTCATCAACGTATTCAGCCATCGTTGATGAGGGTGTGATGGGGTAAATAGCAGCCACTTCGCTGAACATATACGCGATATGCGCAGCAGCCTGGTTACCATCACAGGTTAAGAATTTTTTTTGTTTCGCCATTTGTGTAAATAATTATAGTGTATGAATATCTGTTTAATATAAAAAACCAAGCAGCCACAACGGAACTTCGTGTTTGTGTTCAACGCTCAGGGCATCGACAGCAAACCAGGTTTTGGTATTATGACGGTATTGGGATTGATTATCGTACTTTATTTGTAACATTCCATCGAGACAAAAATCACTACCGTGTTTTCCTATATTTACTTTATGTCTCGAGTGTAGGGTGTTGTACAGAAAAGTTTTTCGCTCATCGTCGCGGTTTACTCCATCGTGCAGCACAGCATGCATCAGATTGGTATTGTGCGCGTAAACTACTTTGGGCTTTTTGGGATAATCATCGCCTTCACCATAGAGGGTGTTCAGTAGCCGGGCATCTTTGAGGTACTTAATATAGTTCATGATGGTTGCCCGGGAAGTTTGTATTTCGGCAGCCAACTGACTCACATTAGCCTGCGAAGGCGACGATTGCATGATGAGGTAGAGTAATTTGCGAATCTTTGAAAGGTATTTCAGCTCAATTTGCTTGATGAAAAGAATATCAACTTCCATCATCATATTCATCGTTTTGAGCAGATTTTCCGAGAAAATTCGTTTTTCCAGAAAGAATGGATAATAACCGTGTTCAAGGTATTTACCGAAATATTCCAGCGGATTTACTCTCTCAAGTAGCTTCGATGCAATCTCTTCGTGGTTGCTTAATATCTCATTCAGGGTGAAAGAGGGAAGTTCCAAACCTGTTTTCAGGTTGATATACTCGCGGAATGAGAAGCCCCGAAGGTTATACACCTGTACAATATCGTGAAGATCTTTATTTTCATCGATCAATCGCATTACCGATGAAGCTGTGAAAATAATTTGAAGCTCGGGACATTCGTAATAGCACTGCCGTAGTTCGGCCGACCAGTTTCCATACTTAAACGTTTGATCAATGAGCAGGGTTTTTCCTCCCCGATTGCAAAATTCTTTTGCAAAATCAATCAGCGAGTGGTTGGCGAAATATAGATTATTGAAGTTGATATACAAACACCCGGGATTATCGCCATAGCGTTCGTTCGCAATCTGTAAAAGGAATGTTGTTTTACCTACTCCACGGCTCCCCTTGATGCCGATAAGCCGTTGCGACCAGTCGATCTCGTCGAGTAGCTGACGACGAACGGGTGCATTAATATTGGCTCTCAGGTATTGATGGGTTCTGTAAAACGACTCCATGGAAACTATTTTGCTGCAAAAATACTTAATTTTTTTTATTTTGCAATGTCGAGATTGCAAAATTAACATCCCCGACCATTCATTTCTTCATTTCTGTCATTCGTTGTTCGTTTTCATTGACTTGAACAAGTTAAATTGTGGGTCTTTTTAGCCGGAATTACTTTTGTTGCGATTTCTAACCGAATCGAAAAATAACTATCATTTAATTAGTAAAGTATGAAAAGAATTGTTTTTATTATCGCTATCTTTAGTTTAATGGGTCTTAAAACTATAGCCCAATCACCCGTCAACTTCCATAATGGAAATGTACAGTATCATTTTTTTATTAACACCATTCCTTCAGAGTTCAACTATCCGCTAATCGGGTTTGTCAACAATGTAAATGGAAACCACGAAAGTATTCAACTAGGTTTTGTGAATTCAACTTCCGGAAATTTCGGTGGTATTCAGGTGGGTTTTGTGAACAATGTGGATGGCAGTGTGGTAGGTTTGCAAAGTGGATTTGTAAACAATGCCGGTGCTGATGTAAAAGGAATTCAGAACGGCTTTATCAACAATGTTGATGGAAAGGTAAGCGGTCTCCAGAATGGGTTTATTAATTCTGTGGATGGCCCTGTGTATGGTATGCAGAATGGTTTTGTAAACTCAACTGAAGATGTGTTGATTGGTTTGCAATGTGGTTTTATTAATTCCGTTGGTACCCTGAAAGGAGTACAGTATGGTTTTATCAATTCAGCAGAAACACTTACCGGTGTTCAACTTGGTTTTATCAATTCGGTGGATAATCTTGATAAAGGCCTGCCCATTGGTTTTCTTTCGTTTGTAAAAAATGGTGGATACAAAGCCATTGAAATAGGAACTACCGGTATATATCCAGTCAATATTGCATTTAAAACAGGTATTCGCGAATTCTATACCTATCCTATGTTGGCGTACGACTGGCGGATGGCCGACGACCGGCTGGCTTTCGGATACGGTATAGGTTCAAATATCGACATCAGCGATAAACTGTTTATCAACCCTGAAATGGATTGGTTGCACCAGGTGTCGATGGATTTTAATCATTTCACCACGCTGCGCTGCAATATTGGTTTAAGTGTAGGCAGATGTATTGAACTGGTGGCTGGTCCATCGCTGGTTTGGCATTTTAAAATCGATAGTGCCGATTTTCATCAAAACTATACCGAATGGGATTCTTCCATCGTTTCGGTCAATGACTTGAAAATTGGATTTAATGCAGCCATTCGCTTTAAATTCTAAATTTTTAAACTCTTTAATTTATACAATTATGAATAATCAAAAATCAATTTCAATCATGTTAGTTGTGTTTGCAAGTCTGATTACCTCTTCCTGTATTTACGTGGATGGAACCGTGGGAGAGGGTCCGATAACTTCTCGCCAGTGTAATGTGTCGGATTTTACAGCCGTAGAACTGCTTGGCTCTGCCGATGTGGAAATTACAAAAGGTGATAGCTTTCGCGTAGTACTTTCCGACTACGAAAATCTGCTCGATTACTGGGTTATAAAAGTGGTAAACAATACCCTGATGATTCAAACCAAACCTTTTACGTCATTGATCACAACCAGAGCTAAAGTAAGCATCGTAATGCCTGACCATCTCGAAAAGGTGATACTGGCAGGTAGTGGTGATATACTGATGAAATCGGCATTCGAAAATCTGGAACATGCAAACATCGAAGGAAGTGGTGATATAGTTGGAACTGCATCTGCTCATTACAATACACTGAGTTTGCTAATTGCCGGAAGTGGAAACATAACCCTGAAAGGTTCTGTTGATGAAGTAAATACGATCACAATGGGTAGCGGCAGAATGTATCTTGCCAATCTGGCCGCTCAGGAAGCAGGTTGTATGATATCAGGAAGCGGAAATGTGTACCTGAATGTGGAACATAAATTAAATGCTACAATCTCAGGATCCGGAAATATTTATTACACAGGTCAACCGGAAATTACAATTTCTGATAATGGCAGTGGGAGCTTAATCCGCCAGTAAACATAAGTAAAAAAACGGGGA
>JANJXE010000427.1 GCA_024709185.1 Paludibacter sp. | reverse complement strand
TACAACATCTTATCCACGGCTCTTTGGAAATGCTCAGGAAGTAAACACACTAAAAAATTTATATACTTCGGGTGATGCCCTCGTTAAAAAGTCGATCGACCGCATACTTGGTGAAGCAAACTCAGCACTCACCAAGACCATCCCGGGATGGGGACTGGATGCTGCCAATCTGCGCGTAAGTTCGGTACATACCATTGCTAAAGAATTTGTTCCTCAATTGTCGATTGCTTATCTGATTACCGGTGATGATAAATATGCCCGCCGACTATGGGATGTAGCAGTTGCGCTTATGAATTACCAGGATTGGGGTGTCGCTACTACTGCTCCTTACCGCGACAGACATTTTCTCGATACAGGAATTGGCGCCTTTAATGCTGCCATGATTTACGATGCCCTGTCGGGCTGGATGACGCAGACGCAAAAGGACTCCTTGTATGCCATGACACGTAAGTATGTTATAATTCCCGTTCAGGCTCAGTACAATGGCACTGCTTCACGAAGCTGGTACTGGATGGGAGCCAACAACAACTGGAATGGTATCTGTAACGGAGGGGTGATTGCTGCCTGTCTGACTATGTTTGAACACGATAAGTCCCTGTTGAGCGATGTTGCATCCCGTGCCATCAATTTTCTTCCCAATTATATCAATGCCTTTGAACCCGACGGACAAAGTGAGGAAGGGTTGATGTACTGGAGTTATGGGTTGATGTACACCGTAACAGCTTTTGATATTATGCAACGTACACTGGGAACTACATATGGATATTCAGGCACCAACGGACTTCGTAAAACGGGCTATTTCCCAGTCTATACGTCCGGGCCTGTGGCAACCCTGAATGTGGGCGATGATGGAGTTCGTTCCAACCGTACCAATTCTATTATGTGGTTTTCTAAACATCTTCAGGATGCTAATCTGGCTAAACTTAGCTACGATTTGTTTATGGAAAATGGTGGATGGATGCCCTGGTTCGATTTATTCCACTACAATCCGGCATTGGTCCAACAGGGTGCTGAACTAACCGTTGGACACGATAATTACATCAGGGGCATCGATCTTTATTCGTTTGTGGAGCGTTGGAAAGATCGCAATGCACTCTATTTGGGTGTACATGCAGGCGATAACAGGGCCAATCACGGTCACCTCGATGCAGGTTCTTTTTATATTCAGGGGCTTGGCGAATACTGGGCATTTGGAAATCTCGGAAGCGACTCATATACCAATACCGGGTATTTCGATTTTGGTGACAAAGCTAACAACGATTGTACTCCTACGTATAGTGGGTCGAATTTCGCTCCTTCCTCCTCGCAAAGCTGGCATTTTTACCGTAAGCGCGCTGAAGGCAAGAATGCAGTGGTGTTCAATCCCGATTACCGTGCCGACCAAAATCCATCGCAGGAAGCAGTTTACCGTGGTTTTATAAATACTTCGGAGAAAGTGGGTGCTGGTGCTATCAATATGAACATGATTTACAACCGGGATGTGAATAGCTATACCCGTGGCTTCAGCCTTGATCGCGAACGTCGTGTGATTACTATAAACGATAATATTGCAGCTAAATCCAACAAAAATATTTGGTGGAATATGCATACCCGGGCCAATATAACTCTTTCTGCTGATAAGCGTACAGCTACACTTACTCAAAACGGCAAGTCGATGAAGTTTGTACTTCGCTCACCCGATACAGGTGAATTTCAGGTGCTTTCGGCCACCTATCTCGAAGGTAGAAATTTCCCGCTGACTACTAATTCGTCGAACAGTAGTTACAGAAAACTGGCTATCAACCTTAAGGATACCAAAGATGTGACCATCCGGGTAGAAGCATTTCCGGCAGAGGATGGAGAAAAGGAGGAGATGATTGACCAAATGGAAGGATTTAGTTATGCCTACGCACAGGTGGGTTCGGTGCGCATCGAAGGCAATATCACAAATCCTCAGAAGGACGCTTTGAATGGTAGTGACCTGGTGTTGAAAGTAACACGCCTGATCGGATCTGCCGAACAGGCTGGTATTCAGTTGTCCCGTAAGCAGATAAGTGTAGGAGTCGGTGCCGGACAGTACCGCTACTTCAAGGCCAAACTGCTTCGTCAGGAGAATTCGCCCGTTCGGTTGAGATTAAGCAGTGGTTCTGAATTTATTGAGTTTACTCCAACTGTAACCGGACAAAGCGGACAATGGCAGGAATATACTTTCGATTTGATGACAGACAATCAGCAGGTTTCGATGGATGGTCGTGTTTTTGAAGGATTTTTACTGATTCCCGGAGTGGGTGCTCCCGATAACACCATTAGTTATATCGACGATATTCGTCTTTCCAATGTTATCGATAATGCACCAGAAAATGTATGGTTTGCTCAGCAAAAACCTGAACAGCTAAAATACACACATCGAACTGCCGGCTCAATTCGCTTGTCATGGAAACCTGTTGCTAATACAGCATCTTACCTGGTTTACAATGAGAAACAACTTCTTCAAACGGTGACCGATACGCTGCTTTTACTTAATAACCTGAATCCGGCATCGGTCTTTCATTTTACTGTTACAGCTGTTAATGCAAATGGTCAGCCATCGCTTAGCTCCGACGAAGTGGTGGGGATAATTCGTGGATTGAATGATCAGGGAGAGATAGTAGACGATTTTGAAACTCCTTACCTTCCCTGGCAGGGATCGGCTTCCGGAGCTTCTGTGCAGCTCGACCAGGCGAATCCTGTAAAAAGCACGGTGAATAATTCGGCAAAATGCATGAAGCTTTCCCGCCTGGCATTTTCGTCCAATCAGGTAGGAGTTTCACTTGCAGGTACCGACTTGTTTGATCTGGATGCTCTACCGCGTTTTTTGCATGTGAAACTATATCGGGGTACCATCAACCGGGGAGTACAACTCATACTTTCTGGTAATCAAAGTAATACACCACTTCGAAGATTTGCTCCTGTTAATGCAGCTGATACCTTAATCACTGCTAAATGGGTGGATTTTGTTTTCGACCTTGCAGGTTCGGAAACCGACCGGAAGTATACATCGTTAACCATAGTACCCGACATGACAATCTCGCACAATAGTACCCGTAATTATTTTATCGATGATGTTGTGTTTTCATCCTTATCCCAGGCATATACTTCTACTGATGTAGCTGAAGCTGAGCAGCCCTATGTACTTAGCCTTGGTCCTTCATCATTTGTTCTGGAAGCTAAAAATAACCTGATTTTCAATTTGTATGATATAAGTGGCAGGAGTATTCATACTACTATGAACCTTCTTTCGGGTGAAGTATTTACACCAACATTCAATTTGATGCCAGGTGTATATATAGTTGGAATTCGCTCGGAAGGAAAATATTATTCGACCAGGTTAATAATACGATAAAGGTTTAATCATTTTTTAAAGTTTTTTTAAATAGATCAATAACCACTGAAAATCCCGTGAAAACACTTTTTGTTCATCTTGTGTTGCTGATAATGGCATTCAATGTCAAAGCACAGCAAAATTCGTCTTATCCTTTCCGGAATCAGCAATTAAATGTGGAACAACGCATCAGCGATCTTATCAGCCGACTCACGATCGATGAAAAGATCGGGCAGCTAAAATACAATGCACCTGCAATTGAGAGGCTGGGAATTCCTGCATACAATTGGTGGAACGAGGGACTGCATGGTGTGGCACGATTTGGACGGGCGACTGTATTTCCGCAACCCATTGCCATGGCAGCTACTTTCGACGCCGATCTTGTAAAACGAATTGGGGAGGCGGTATCGCTTGAAGCTCGTGCCAAGCATGATGAGGCTGTTCGCATCGGCAATATTACCCAATACAGCGGGCTGACACTTTGGTCGCCTAATATCAATATTTTCAGAGATCCACGGTGGGGAAGAGGGATGGAGACCTTTGGCGAAGATCCTTTCCTTACTTCCATGATGGGGGTTGCCTATGTAAAAGGCTTACAGGGAGGTGATCCGTTTTATTACCGCACCGCTGCCTGTGCCAAACACCTTGCAGTACATAGCGGTCCGGAAAGCGAAAGGCATTCGTTTGATGCCTATGCCTCACCTAAGGATTTGAATGAGACCTATGTGCCGGCATTTGAAGCGCTTACAAAGGCGGGTGTTGCATCGGTGATGTGTGGCTACAACCGTCTGTACGGAGAGCCCTGTTGTGCCAGCAATCTGTTGTTGAATGAATTGCTGCGTGAGAAATGGCAATTTAAAGGTCAGATAGTATCGGATTGTTGGGCTGTTACCGATTTTCATGCAGGTCATAAAGTAACCGCCAATGTAGTTGAATCGGCTGCGCAGGCATTAAAAGCCGGTGTCGATGTAAACTGTGGTGATGAATTCCCGGCCTTAAAGCAAGCATTGGAACAGAGGTTGGTGGAGGAAGCTGATATTAACCGTGCACTCCGTAATAACCTGAATGTGCTATTCCGCTTAGGCATGTTCGATTCTAACCATCCTTACCAAAATATTCCTGTATCGGTGGTGGGAAGTAAGAAACACAAAGAACTGGCTCGGGAAGCGGCACAGAAATCCATCGTTTTACTCAAAAATAAACAGGTGTTGCCGCTGAGTAAAAAAATAAAGCAGCTATACGTTTTGGGCCCCAATGCAGCCGATGTGGATGTGCTATTGGGTAATTACAACGGACAAACCGATGATGCACGCACTTTCCTCGAAGGAATTACAGGAAAAGTAAGCCTGGGTACCCGGCTTGAATATCGACGTGGATTTATGTACGATCAGATGAACAAAAATGAAATCAACTGGGCAATGAGCGAAGCAGCACAGGCTGATGCTGTAGTCGCCATAGTAGGATTAAGCACCTTGTCGGAAGGAGAAGAAGGGGAATCGATTGCATCCGATTTTAAAAGCGACCGTCGTGATTTAAATATACCCGAAACACAAATGCATTACCTTCGCGAATTACGTGAAAAAGTGACTAAACCACTCATCATTGTGGTTACCGGAGGTAGTCCCGTAAATCTTACCGAAATATCGGAAATAGCTGATGCGCTGTTGTTTGTGTTTTATCCCGGACAAGCTGGTGGCGATGCCCTGGCCGATGTGTTATTCGGTGATGTTTCGCCCAGTGGGAAATTACCAATTACTTTTCCGAAATCGGAAGAGCAGCTTCCTCCCTACGAAGACTACGCTATGAAGGGTCGGACCTATAAATACATGGAACAGGAGCCTCAGTATCCTTTTGGTTTCGGACTAACCTTTGCCCGTTTCGTACTTGGTGAACTGACTTCCAACTCAACTTTGCTTTCGGCTTCGGATACCCTTATTTTACATGTGCCGGTTACCAATCAATCCGATTTTAAGGCCGACGAAGTGCTTCAATGTTATGTCAATACTGGTGAATCTTCATTTACGACACCCTTATTCGATTTAAAAGCAGTGCAACGAATTACGCTAAAAGCTAATCATTCTAGAAATTTTGAATTCCGACTGCCAGTCTCATCACTCATGAACGTAAATACGGAGGGAGAAAAAGTGTTGCTCAAAGGCACTTACAGGTTGATGGTTGGAACCTCACTTCCTTCAGAAAGAAGCAAACAACTTGGTGCAACTGAATGGAAAGAAATTGATGTTGAGTTAAGGTAAGTTTTACGATATGAGATATTCAATATTGATACTTAGTTTGTGCAGTACTCTTGCTGCTTCAGCACAGTACAACTGGAGCTTTGATACATCGGCTGAAGGCTGGCTGCTATCAAATAAACTCACCGGAACCGTTTCGGGTGGTGGATATAATCTCACCATTATAGGAGCTGACCCCTACATGCATTCTCCAAACAACCTTAATATTGATGCATCAGTGTATGGACTTATCCGAATTAAAATACGCAATATGACATCCGATGCAGGTTTTCAGATTTTCTGGATTACACAATCGGATGGAACCTGGAACCAAGCGAAATCGGTTACATTTACAGCTAAAAAGAACGATACAGAGATTTCAGAATACCTGATTAGTCTGAACGATATTGGCTCGTGGAGTGGCATCATTAAACAATTGCGTTTTGATACAGGCAATGCTGCGACTGCGGGAACCATCTTCCTCGATTTATTTGCCGTAGAGCTCCGGCAGGAAGATTTTGAGTTGAAAAATGAATTTCTACACCTGAAACAGGACCTCACCCGTGGTGGTTCAATTTCGTTCATTGCCAAAGCAGGTACCACCCGCAATATTGTGAATATCCACGACGAAGGGCGCTACATTCAACAATCGTATTATGCGGGTAATGCTTTGAACAGGCAATCCCAAGGACAATCGCCCTCGTGGTCGCCCTGGCCATGGAATCCGATACAGGGCGGCGATTACGCCCGCAATCGCGCACCCATACTCGTTTCGGAAAAAACGGCTACCTCGTTGTATGTCAAGTGTACACCCATGCTGTGGGACATGAATAACAAACCGGCAGAAGCCACCATGGAGCAGTGGACAACGATCGATGGCAATGTAATTCGGGTAAAGAATAAACTGACCAGTTGTCGAACCGACAATCTCTATGGTGAAAATATTCTGCGCGATCAGGAAATTCCGGCTGTGTATCCCATTTCAGCACTCAAAAACCTTTATTCCTATTTTGGTTCGTTGCCCTGGACCAATGCGCCTGTTGATAATCCGGCCGTGGTGAATCTTTCGAGCGGCTTCTGGGGAAGGTATAATTCGGTAACCGAAAAATGGATGGCTTTTGTGAACGATACCCTGTGGGGAATCGGAGTATATTCACCCACGGCCACCAAATTCCTGGCTGGCATGTCGGGTAGTGTCGGCGGCGAAGCAACCAGCGCATCCACTTCCTACATATCGCCGGTTCGCCAGGAAAGGCTGATGAAAAATTCGGTGATGGAATATGAGTATTTTCTGGTTGTGGGTAGTTTGGCTGAAATCAGAAACAAAATTTATCAAATCAAGTCATCGCTGACGAATGCTCCTGTCATCAAAGAAACTTCACTGAAAATTTACCCGAATCCTGTTGATAAAGAATTGATTGTAGATGTTACCAATCCTGCCCGTGCCCGTATTTACGATTTGCAGGCCCGGTTGGTGCAGGAATCTAACCTGCTACCCGGGCAAAACCGCATTGAAGTATGCGGAATTGCGCAGGGAGTATATGTATTGAAGTTTGAGGATGGTGTGGAAGCGACGACGACCAGTTTTATAAAATTGTAAATAATAATAAAAGTAGCATTTAATTGATGATTTCATTCTCTAGAAAAATTCACTTTCCTATGCTACCAATAATACTTTTTCATAATTTCCTGCATAGCCGGGATGTTTTCATCTTCGATATCTCCACAAGCTCTTTTTTGTTTCAGTAATTCCTTCTTTAGCATAGCAATTTCTTTTGAATATTGCGGGTTGCGGTATTCATTTTTCATTTCTAGTGGATCTTTACGAAGGTCAAAAAATTCCCATTCCGGAATATAATCTGTTGGATAATTAGACGAACCTGTTTTGCCGAGAGGATGGCCATAATAAAAAATAAGTTTGTAATCGTGTGTACGAATACCAAAATGCGCCACTGTTTTATGGTAAATTTCATTATTCATCCAGTAACGATAATAAAACGACTTGCGCCAGTTTACAGGCGTTTTTCCTCTGGCATTATGGAAAAAACTCTTACCCTGCATAAAGGATGGGACTTTTATACCGGCCATGTCAAGCAGTGTAGGAGCAAAATCAGCGTTAGTAATGATATCTTTGTTGACTTGTCGTGGTTTAAGTGATTTGGGATAACGAATAACGAAAGGCATATTGATACTTTCTTCATACATCATACGTTTATCGAACCAGCCATGTTCGCCCAGAAAGAATCCCTGATCTGAAGTGTAAATAACAATGGTGTTTTCCGTTAAACCGTTTCTATCCAGATAGTCGAGCAATCTACCTACATTTTCGTCTACACCAGCCATACAACGCAAATAATCCTTCATATAGATCTGATATGCCCACATGCGATGTTCATCACGACTCAGATTAGCAGGAATTTCAGTTTTAAGGTCAACTTTATCCATTTTTTCCAGAGTCATGTGTATTCGGTTGTTATATTCTCCTTTTCCTTCATAACTCTCCAGCAAACTTTCAGGTTCAGGTAGGTTGATGTTTTTAAACAGGTCTCTGAATTTGGGATCAGGTTCGAAAGGACGATGAGGAGCTTTAAACTGACACATCAACATAAATGGTTTCGATTTATCTCTGTTGTCAAGCCATTCAAGCGATTTATCGCCAATGAGTGAAGTTATATGGCGACCTTTGAATTCAGTTCCTTTTGATTTTTCGAAAGTTGTTCCATCAAGTTGACCCTTGATATTAAAAAGCGGATCAAAATAGCGACCCTGACCTTTCATTGCAAAATAGTAATCGAAACCCTGCGGCTCGGTCACCAGGTGCCATTTGCCGACCAATGCAGTAGAATAACCCTCTTTTTTTAAAAGTGAGGGTATTGTCACAGCGGATGTGTCCATAGTATCATCAAGTGTATAAACCCCGTTTTTATGACTATATTGGCCGGTAAGAATTGTTGCCCTGCTCGGAACACTTATTGAATTCAACGCATAGCAATTATCGAATCGGACTCCTTCATGTGCAATACGGTCGATGTTCCTGGTTTGAAAAACACGAGCGTATCGTCCGTTGTAACAACTTATTGCCGGGTTGGAAGCGTCGTCGGACATTATAAAAATGATATTCGGACGTTCTGACTTTTTTGTAGCAAATGAGGTGAGAGTTGAAATAGCTAATACTCC
>JANJXE010000406.1 GCA_024709185.1 Paludibacter sp. | reverse complement strand
TTTGTGTTTCCGGGCCTGTTCAATAAAATACAAATACTCTTCCGATTTGTATCTGTCGTTACCGGTTCCGTCTTTTACAAAAACGGTCGATAGCTTAAACGAATTTTCTGGTGTATTGTACGAAAACTCATTGAAAAACTGTTTGGCCAGCTTATCCGGGTTTTTCCAGTATTTTTGCATCGACGAAGCTCCAAAATAGAATTGCCCGTCGGCATAATATTTATCCATAATCTTACGAATGGGCAAATCCATATCTTTACACTTCTTTTCGGGTCGTGCGCTCAGGCTTACCAATACTACAAATAAAGTGAATACTGATACTAGTGTTCTGGTTTTCATATTGTTTCTACTTATTCTTTTTATTATTTTTCTTTGGCATATTAACATTCATTTCATTGCGCCAGTTTTGAATTTTTGCAAGCATTCTCCTGGTAATTTTCGGCTTTTTTGCGGCAATATTGGTCGACTCTGAAACATCTTTACTCAGGTCGTACAATTCAATACGATCCTGTTCGTAGAAATCAATAAGTTTGTAATTGCCCATCCGAATGGCTGTTGAAACATAATCGCCGGTAGAAGCAGGTCGTTCGGCCGATTTATGCCAGTACAACTCCCGTTTTGCAAACACTTTTGAATTTCCGTTTAAAACAGGTGCCAGACTCCGGCCATCCAGCTTCTTATCGACCTTTACATCACAAAGTTGGGCCACTGTTGGAAACAAATCGTAACCTGCCGTAAGCACGTCCGATTTTCCGGCGTTTGTTTGTGCAGGCAGGTGAATTAACAGTGGCGTTTTAATGCCACCTTCGTACAGATGACCTTTACCTGCTTTGTAGGGGTCGTTGTTGGTTGCAAGTTCGCGTTTATTTCCGGCGCCACGATTCGACAGACCGCCATTATCAGAAACAATCACAATCAGGGTATTGTCGTATTGTCCGCTTTCTTTTAGCGCATCCACTAATTTACCCACGCCCTGATCAACTGATTCGACCATGGCCGCATACACTGCATTATTTTGTTGCGCTTTCCGTTCGCCTGCTTCCTCCGGAATATACCCGTCCTCAGTTAAACCAAGGCTTATCTTTTTTGCCTGGTATTTGGCTATCATTTCCTTTTTTGCCTGGATAGGAGTATGTACAGCATAAAAACTAACCACAGCCAAAAATGGTTTATCGCGTTTGGTTTTAATATATTCGACCGTTTTACGTGTCATGTAGTCAGTCAGATACTCTCCGGGTGCTGCATCGTCCATGCCTTCTATCAAGCCACCTTCACCCCTGCTGTTATCTTTGTAATTTTGATTGAACGGAGCAAAATGCGACGATGTAGCTCCGGCATGACCGCCTCCGATATTAACTTCAAAACCTTTGTCCTGCGGCAGACAATCGTCGGTTGCCAAATGCCATTTGCCAATAAAGAAAGTGTTGTAACCAGCCGCTTTAAAAGGTTCAGCAATGGCAAGGGTATTCTTATCAATTTTTCGCTCGTCGGCTTCAGTTCCCTTTAAACCCTGCGGACGGGCGCAATGCATGCCAGTCCACAACGAATAACGCGAAGGTACACTACGTGGATAAGCCACATACGCATTGCTGAAGGAAGTCGACTGACCAGCTAAGCGATCAATATTTGGCGTTTCGTAAAACCGGGAACCGGCAAATGACAAATCCTGAGCACCCCAATCATCGACCACGATAAATAAAACATTGGGTTGTTTTATTTTGGTAGTTTCAACTTTGTTGCCAGCATGCAGCAGGGTAACCGGCAAAAAAGTGCAAATCAGACTCTGTATGCCTGTTGTTAGTTTATTTGTTGTTTTCATAGGTTAATTCTGATTTTTTTATGAATGAATTTGTTGTTTTCTTCACTTAACGACAATACATAAACACCGGTAAGAATCAATTCCGGAAGTTTAATCGTATTTTCCCGGATTACCCCTTCAGAAATTTTAATTCCCTGAAGATTGTGAATGCAATATGATGTTTCACTCCATGATTTTGACGGGTTAATGATAATATTATTTCCTCTGGTTACAACATTAAAACCATCATCATCAGTTGAATTTAATCGGGTTGTCGTCGATTTGCTTTTTAACAAAAGACTAAACCGGTTATCTGTTTTACCCGATTGTGTACTAAATGAGTAAGTATTACCCGACGATAAGTTGGTTTCAGTATTCTCTGCCTTATCAATCAATACAACATCTGTTTCAGCATCAATACCCGATATTTCGGAGGTAATACTAAAACTACCTGCCTGACGGGTTTCAAAACCTACCGGTATTTCTTCCTGCAAAGGTAAACGATTCATTCCACAAACCGAAAACGCTGTATTTTCCTGCATAAAGAACAACTCAGGAATAAGTGAATTTTCGTTGCTTAGCTTTGGAGAATCAAATTCATCTCTATCATTCCTTGCCTGATTATTTGTATAAAATACCAGTTCATCTCCGGCAATTCCGGTTGAAACCTTAAGACGAATTATCGAGGTACCTTCTTCAGTCGCCACTTTAAGAGGTGAGGAACTGACTGAGCCTGCCGACGTACTTACCTGTCCTGCATGACTGCGGTCGGTTGTTAAAAAATCAAGGGTAATATTGTCTTCCAGCGCCTTTACCCAGAAACCCTGCACAGGAGGTATATTGCCTGTAACGATTCCTGTACCTGCATTATTCGTACCTATTCCCGAAACAGTATTCACTGTTTCAAAGTAATAAACCGGTGAAGTTCCTGTCGATCTGGTTCTGTACCAAAGTGTTTTTTCCAAACCACTTGTAGTATTAATACCGGTACGCATATTCAGATAAGCCGGAAAAGGATTACCAACAAGATTGAACCCCGATTTGGAATGACTCCCTGTTTTGCTAAGCACAATTTGCTGGTTTTCATTATTTAAAGTTCCCGCAAATGTAATCACACCATCCTGTGGTAATTGAGCAATATAGCCTTTTCCGGCAATCAGGGCTGTGGTGTTATTGGTTATTTGCAACCAGGGAGCTGTTGTTGCTGATGGCTCCTGAAACTGATAGAGCTTATTGGTTGTTGAAGCTGATGCATTGAAAACCCCACTGTTGGCATTGTTTACCGGACTCGAAACATACCAGTTCCGGCCACTTGAGAGGTATTGTTCCACCGAACTGTTACCGGTTAACACAACAGTTCCATTATCGACAAGGGTTCCTGTACCCGTTGCATCACTTTTAATATTGAGGTTAACCACATGCAGGGTTCCATTATTAACAGACAATGCAGCACGGGGATTTATCTTTAAGCCGTTACATCCCACGGTTACAGCACCGATAGTCACTTCGTGTCCTGCCTGAATAACTACATCTTCATTGTCGACCGGAATTTTGCTGCCTGTCCAGGTTGATGCGCTTGACCAGGAGCCCGATTGAGCACTTGTTATACTTACTCTGTTGGTTGCAGTTGAAATACTAACCACCGGAGAATAATTAAACGCTTTATCAACCGTGTATACATGATAGGTGTATGCTGTGTTGGGAATCAGACCTGTATCGTTTGTTGCTGTGTTTGTACCCAGATACACAACTACCTCATTGGCAGAAAGCTGATTTCCAATAGCATAAATACCGTTACTATTCGGTGTTGTAGCCGACGTTGATGTACTTCTTACAACCATAAAGCCGCCACCATCAATATCGGCAGGAGAAGTCCAGCTGAGTTGGATGTTGTTTGTACCGGAAACAGTTTCCGGTTGTGAAGGAGATTCAGGAGCTGCTACGTCGGCTGATGTTCCCGGGTAAATCACAAAATCATCGAAATCCATCGCTGCATTGTCCTTCATCCGGATAAAAGCATACAAATCGGCAGGTCCGGAAATCGATTTAGTGAACGTAAATTTGCTCCAGCCCGCACTGTTAGGAGTTACATTGGACGAATAATTCCCGGCTGTTCCGTTCAGGTTCAGTCCACCAGACATGGTAGCGGTAGCTGTTCCATCCGAATCGCCCCTGTAATAATATTGAATAACGTAATTACCGGTTGCCACACCACTAACAAGAGGCGTTTGGAGCACCCTTATATTGGTAGTGCCCGATTGGGTGGTTTGTGCGTAACTCATCCCTGTCCGCGCATTGCCGGTCGTAACAATTTCGCTACTGTTGTTAAGTTGAGCCGACCACTCCAAACCTACCGAAGTATTCAGGTATCCACCTGCAAGACCTTCGAAGCCACCATGCATCCCCGGGAAAGTGCCGATTTGCTGTCCGGCTATAATAACAGGAGTTCCGGGTTCATCCTGCGCATTCATCTCAATCATCGTCAATGAAAAAGGATTAATATCATAACTTTGCAGGTTGGCCGACTGGTCTGTTTGGATATTATTGCCTTCGTAAACAGAAGTTTGATAGGGAGTATCCGACCAGTATTGAATAGCTTCATTCACCTGATTTCCGGAAAATAAACCGCTGATATTAATGCCTGTATAGGTAGTATTGTCGTTATTGATTAACAGCACCGATTGTTTGCCATTTCCTTCAAAATAGTATCCCGTCAAAGATGCAAGGGGGTCACTGTTGTTCATGTTGCTGAAGTTCAGTTTACGGTAAGATAATTTATCCCTGGTAGCTTTTCGCAACAATGAAAAGGCTAAACCGGAAGGTCCGGCTTTATATTCCGACTTAACAAGAATATTTGGATCCTGCGTTATATGATGCCAGCTCAGATTTTCGACCCGGGATCCCATATTCGCAAAGGCCATCGACATAAGGGCTGTACGTAATCCTGCAGCCCACATTCCATTAGCATTGGTTTTTGTAGCTCCATATTCTGTTATCCACAATTTAAGATCCGACGGCACAATATTATAATCCGATTGCACATCCTGAACGTATTGCACCCCTTCTGAAATTATTGTTTTTGCAGTTTCCACGCTGTTTACCACACCGGTATACCCGTAATTATCGTTAATATAATGGTGCTGAACAATTCCGTAAATATACGAACGGAAAGTTAAATCATTGTTCAAAGCGTTAATCACGGCAGTATTCCAGCTATCGCGGGAGCTTGTTCCCCCTTTGGTGGTACACAATAAAATTTTCATCGACGGATATTCTGTTTTTACAGCAGCAGCAATCTGTTTCGCATGATTCAGGTAAAGGGTTGTATTAGCAGCATACACACCTGCTTCTTCATTGCTGAAATACAGCTCATTACCCAACTCAACCACTTCGGGCAGGTGACCGTTCGAACTGAAAGTCTCCAAAGCCAAAAGTATGTCGTCAATTTTTGCATCCAGAGTTTCCTGCGTACTTAAAACAGGATCGGTAGAAGAAGTATAATTAATACCGGTGGTGGGAGTTGGCAGCACCATATTCACCATGTAAATTATTTTGCTATCTGTAGGCAAACCATCAATCAACATAGGAATTGTAAACGGAAAGTTACTGTTACTTCCATATCCGGGAATAAATGTTCCCGTATGCCAGTCCCA
>JANJXE010000546.1 GCA_024709185.1 Paludibacter sp. | reverse complement strand
ATGACGTCCTCCGTCCCGTCTTGGTAGGGCGACCAGAATGCCATGATCATGAGAGCGAGGACGGACGCGAACACCCCGAACAGCAGCAGGCTGTTGAGGCGCTTGATGAATTCGAAGAATTTTTGCATGGACTCTCCCTGTGTGTAATGCATTCTGTCGTCCTGTGTGGCTCACAGAATGAGCCAGATAGGCCGACGTGTCGAGCATTGTCACCGAGCGCATCTTCGCCGGGAGCAAGATGGAATGGGCGAACCGCGCTTCACGCCCGAGTGCACGCGATGGGTCGCACACGAGCAGTGGCATCAGCGGAAGAAAGGCACCAAGGCGGTCGACGGCAGTTACCTGCTCGAAATCCCTTACGTCGACGACCGGGAGCTCCTGATGGACATTCTCAAGTACGGTTCGGACGTCGAGGTGGTCGCCCCGTCGAGCCTATACACGCGGGTGAGAGAACAGCTCGCGCAGGCAATCCGGTGCTACGGCTGACCCCAACTTATGGCTAGCTCACGCCATGAGCCAGCTGCCTGTCAAGCTGCGAGCCTGGACATCATCCCGGCTCCCTCTCTCCTCGTGGCTGCGGGATGGTGTTCCTTTTTTATACGTGAGCCACCAGATGCAGACCAACCTGATCCAACAAGCACTCGGCCAACTCACTCTGAGTGAAGCCCAGCATGTCCGCAACCTGTCCGTCTACCCGCTGCTGGCCGGTCACGATGAGCCGTGTGGCTATCTGACCCTGGACGAAGCCCTGCGCGAGCGGAGGGCGCGTGTTAACGAAGTCTCCGACGCGGGTCACGTTCCCGAGCTGGCCTTCGAGAACCTGGTCGACCTTTGGCTTGTTGTTACAGTATGGGCTGCTTGAATCGCTCCCGTTGACCCTTCGAACTCAACGGTATCTAGCGATCCATCTAACCTGTGGTTGAAGCGGATTGCGTAGCGAAGATTCGGTGGCTCAAAACAAGCCCTGGCTTTCGCCTGCTTACTATGAAAACGCAGTGGGGTAATTGTTCGCCAAAAGGCGAGCTTCTGTTGAACCCGCTACTGATCAAAGCCTCTGGGCATTGCGTAGACTACGTCATCTTTCACGAACTCTGCCACCTCAATGAGCACAACCACAGCCCTCACTTTTATCGGCTACTGGGCGCCCTCATACCAGATTGGGAAAGGCGTAAGTCAGAGCTTGATGATCTGGCGGATCGTATTTTGAATCGATAAGCTAATCGATCAGGAAAAAGGCCAACCTCCCGGTTGGCCTTTTCCAATTCCCTCGAAATATAAAGATTTGGGAAAAATCTAGATTTCAATGGGATCCTACACAATTCCGAGAACCTACATGCTCACACGTCGAGGTTGCGCACTCCCAGT
>JANJXE010000401.1 GCA_024709185.1 Paludibacter sp. | reverse complement strand
GAACATCTGATTGATTTTCTGTTCGTATCGGCTGTTCTTTTCAAATTCAAATTTCTTAGCGATGTACTCCTTCTTCTCCAAATCTGCCAGCTCCTGATTCATTGTGCTGATACGTTCCTCCAACTGAGAAATACGAAGGTTGGTATTGGCAATTACATCTTTGAGAGCTGTTTGGGCTTTGAGTTCATCCACCTGTTTAGTAAGTGATTTCTTTTCCTCGATAAGCTGAGAATTATCCACCTGATTGGCTACCGTTGAAAGCTGTGCTTTGAGCTTTTCAATTTGTCCCTGATTATCGATGAAACGTTTATCCTGCATGTAATCATTGGACTTTTGTTCAATCTCAACGAGTTGGGATTTCAGCGCATCTACTTTTGTACCGGAGAAAAGCTCAGGTTTTTCAACCGTGGTTAACTGTTCCAGTTCAACATCGATAGCTTTTATCCTTTCAACCACATTCAGTCCCTGTGCTTTGTTGGCTTCCAGTCGCTGTGTTTTTGATAGGTTGAAGTTAGCAAGCAGTTGCTCCTGTTTGGCAGCAATGTCCGATGCTTCCAACAGTCGTTCGCAGGTGGGGCACTTGAAAGCGTTATCATCAAATACCAGCTCTTCGGCTTTGATGGTCTTCCACATCTCGCGAAGGGATTGCAGTGTGGTATTGGCGTTTTGCTTTTCAGCTTCCAGCTCCAATCGTCTTGACTCGGTTAATTTAAGCTGCTTTTTATAGTTCGAAACCTTGAATTCAATTTCTGCAATTTTGGAGTTAATCTCCGCTTTTTGGGTGTTAAGCTGTGTAAGGTGCTGATGTTTTAACTCCTGCTGTGCCAGTTCCAGTTTATTGATTTGGCTTTGGATTGTCATCCGTTCCCTGTTTTGGTTCTCTGCATTTAATGCTGAATCATTCAGAGACTGTTCAATGCTATCAATGCGGGATTGAATGCTTTGGATTTGTGTGGAAAGTGCTTCCATATCCGGCATCAGTGGCATACCTTCTTTCAGTCCGGCAATCCGTTCCGGTAGTCCGGCCAATTCCTGCTTTATGCGTGTTTTTTGGTTGCTGATGGATTTTTTGTAATCCTCCAACGACTTTCCGGTAAGTTCAGAAAGAAGCTTTTGGAAGTCCTTACTTCCGTGGGCAATCTCCTCATCGGTAAGACTTACCATTGAGAATAAAAGTCTGCGCTGTTCATCCGCTTTCAGGCTGGTGAAGTACAGTGGGTTGGTGATAGTTTTAAATACCATATCATCACACAAAGAGGATACGAATTTATCGAACTCTGCCTTTGTAACGACAACATCGTCAAGAAAATATTCTGAGGTGTGTTTCTTGAGCACTTCCTCGATTTCTGTTTTTGGTTTTACCCATACCTCACAGTAACTCCTGCGGAGCTTGCGTTTTTCTCCATCGACCGAAACGACAATTTCAACCTCGATGTCAGCTTTGGGAATCGTTTTACCCATGTTGTCGTAAGGTTTGATTTCGTGATCCGACCTGCCCTGGTGGTCTTTTCCGAATAAACACCAAATGAATGAATCAAACAGTGATGTTTTGCCGGAACCGTTCTTTCCGTAAATCCACGTTTCGGGGTCATCAAAGCTAAATGATAGGTTTTGCAGACCTTTGAAACGTTGAATGTTTAATTGTTTCAATTCCAATCTCATGATTAGTTCTTTTTAATGTATTTACCATCTTTGCCTTTAAGGGGCATGTACTTTTTCAGTTGTGCTTTTAAAGTCTCAATTTGACTCGATTGATTGCTACATAGTGATTTATATTCCTCGATTGTCTCATGTAGCTGGTTTAACTGCTTTTTTGACGTTAGAATATACCCGAACATATGCATTAATAATTTGAAGTTAAAATTGAATCTAGTTGACTTTTTCTGAATCGAAGGATTCCTCCTACTTTGTCGGATTTTAGATAACCCACTTTTCTCCACCTGAAAAGGGTTGCTTTACTGATTTTCAAGTAATGGCAGGCTTCATCGGTATTGAAGTACTCCTCTTTTTCAGGTTCGGTCTTAAGCTCTATTTTAGGCTGTTGTTTTTCTACCAGTTCCAGCAGCTGGCCAACTGTGAGTTGCCATACTGGTGTATTGGGGTCAAGCATAACAGAATTCTTTTAATTGATTAGCACTCATCTCTACGTTTCTCAACAGGTTTTCAAAGTCACCAACGGAAAACTGAATTTCAGCGAAATTTACGCTTTGTACCAGTTCGTCTTTTTTGAATACTTTGATAGTCATTCTTTGCCAATCAGTCACAATCGTGAACGGTTCTAATTTTTGTTTCATCATCCGATTGGCTGTATCGTGTTCTGTACAAAAATTGAAAACGGTCTCCATTAGAATAGTTCTTTGGTGTTAATGCCTGTTTCTTCTGATAAGATTTCTAAATGCTCATTCATGCTGGGCTTGGTTTTTCCTTTGACCCACATTCTTACTGTGGCCTCGCCTACCTTGCAACGACGAGCGACCTTTCTGACAAATTCACTCTTTGGAGCGCTCCTTTCCGGAAGATTCTGATAAAATGTTGTTAAACTCATAGCAAAAAACTTTTTTAATTGTTATATTGTTACTAATGTATATTTTCATATATTTGCATATATGATTTTAATTATATGTGCAAACTTACTAATATATTATTAATATATTCCTATGAATTACGTATATATATACCCTGATTAAATATATTTAACTGATGGACTTGAATATTCGCAAACTAAGGGACGACAACAAGCTAAAGCAGAGCGATTTAGCAAAGATATTAGGGGTCGGACAGCCTTTAATATCGTCGATTGAAAGTGGGAGATTTAGAATCTCTAAGGATCTACTGGAAAAGGTAAAAGAACATTTTCCTGATTTTGAGCAGTATATATCCACTGAAAGAATTCAGGAGATTATGGCGACAGGAGAGCTGAATAATCAGAAACTACTGGAAATCGTTTTTGAGCAAATGGAAAGAATCAAAGAAAAAGACCAGCAGATAAGCACTCTATTAAAAATGATTGATGAGTGTAACCGGAAACACGAAGGGGGAAAATAGGAGTTTTTCATCAAATTTTATTAGAATACTCAATTAATATATATAACATATTGCATATAGAAAATAATCTAATATATTTGCAATATATTTGGAATATATTAAAATGCGTATTAATGTTAGCATTAATCGAATTAATGTCAACATTAACTCGGTTTATGTACTACAGAAAAGTCCAAAGTAAATATTATATATATACATATATAATAATCTTAGTATATAAAGAAAACATAACTCGATAAATGCATACAATAACCCGATTAATGTCAACATAAACTCAATAAATGAAAACACAAACCCAGTTAATGTCAACATTTATCCGGTTAATGTAGGAAAAACTAAAAAAACAACTTTTTGTATGAACAACGAACAACTGAAACAACTGCTGGAACTTTACAAAAAAGCAGTAGCCAAAAGATTAACGGCTGATGATTTCGTGAAGGAAATTAAGGCAGCCCAAATCCAGCTCGACCGCTCCTTTGTGCAATCGGGCAAAGAGGATGAAAATCTCGGGAAATATCTGGAAGAATTGTATGAACTTCAAAGCAACTATAATCATGAATAAATCTGGCAACGCTGAAATTGTACTTCGTTTCTTCAAAGCATTGGAAGCACTTAAGGAAAGAAAGGTTATCCGTGGTGTTAAGACCTTCACTGATCGTTACTCCATCAACCGTCGGAATCTTTATCAACTGGAAAAAGACCCGGACAGGAATTTACTTCAAATGGTTTGGCTCGCTCACCTGATTAATGATTATGGTGTTTCTTCGAAATGGTTAATGACTGGCGAAGGGCCGATGTTTGTTGAAGATGTAAAATCGGCATCAAATCTCAACTGATGGTGAACCTACAATAGCAGGTTCACCACTTCTGATTTAATGTCATCATCGATATCTCTGTATCGTGAGAAAGCTTTACTACCCTCTACATGGCCCGACATGCTACCAATCAGGTTTGGGTCTTTGATTTGTTTGTATAAATTTCCGATAAAAGTTCTGCGAGCCAAATGTGAGGAAGCAATTGTGTTTATAGGAACTTGCTCAGGCTCACGTGTTAAAGGATTGATTCGTGTTACATATCTTGTTATTTTGGCCATCGTAAATATTTTCTTAATTGCAAGATTGTATTCTATTTCCGATGAAAAGGGTAGGAGAGAGTCTCCAATATGTTCAGCATAACGATTTATAATTTCTAAAGCAGTTGCATTTAATGGTACTCTGACTGTTATTGGATTACCTTCTTTAGTTTTACTGGCAATATACTCTATCGCTCCGTTGATTAAATTTTGTTTCTTGAGCTTCATTAAATCGCCAACCCTACATCCAATATGGCACTGGAATATAAAAATGTCTCTTTGAATGCTTAATTCTTTATGCTTTGAGAAATCGTGATTATAAATTTTATTGCGTTCCTCGAGGGTAATGTAATAGGGTGTGCCATAGACCTCTGAAATTACTTTATATTTTTCAAATGGAGAGGTTTCAATAATGCCCTCACTTTTACACCATATAAAGAATGATCTTAGCATCCTGAGCTTAGTGCTGATTGTATTACTTCCTCTTAATTTTGGAATTCTTGATTTTGCTATATTCTTAATGATATCTTTGTCGCCCTTTAGATACTCTTGTTCGTTACGCAAATATTTCTCAAACTCAAAAAGTGTGTCTGAAGTGAAATATTCGAAAGTGAGTGTAAAATGCTTGTTAGATTTTTGAAGATGTAATTCGTATCGCTTTAACATACGATAGACTACATCAACAGCTCGTTGTCGACCTTGGGAGAATTGTTTCTTCTCAATGTATCTGTCGAAAGTCTTAAAGAAGTTGGTAGTTTCTACCTCTTCAATTATTGGGTTATGAAATCCATCGATAGTGTTTACCAACCAATCTTTGGTAAGAGATTTTTTATCTGATACCTCAAATCTTTCCAGGATGAATGTTTTTAACTCATTTAGTTTTTTTTCTGTTTCAAGTAACTTCTTTCTTTCAGGGGTTTCGATTTTAGGGATTGTAATGGTGTTCTTTTTTGACCACCTGTTCGTTGGAACGAAAATTCCGGATTTTGCACGAAAAATATTTTCTCTGCTTGCACAAAACCGAATGAGTATTTCTGCATTGTCTAAATCATCGACCCGTTTTGAAAGACTAAATACAACCGTAGCCATAACATCAACTAAATTTGAAATCTTAATACTAAATACAAAGGTAATACATTCTGTCAACAAAATGTCAACCAAATGTCAACCAAATGTTAGAGTAAATGATTCCAGTTGAATTCAATTGATGAAAATAATTGGTTAATCTAATTATAATCAGTTATTTATGATAATAACAGAAATCACGAATAATCTATTAATATCATCCTTGTAGTCCTATCGTGGTCACACTGAAAATCAGCCACTTACGAAATATCGTAGGTGGTTTTTTTATTGCCAACACACAAATTGCGCACAAATTTCAGAGTGCATTTGCCGCATCACCCTTGTTGAAACCTTATTTATGAGCCTGCTACATAACTGGTTTTGCTGAATTTTTAGTAGGATTCGTTGAAAAGCACACCTTTTTCTTTAATGAAACGATAGTTCTACTGAAAAAATTTGCAGTAAGTTGGTATGCGGATTATTTTTGTGATGTCTTTAATTAATTCATTAACACAACTATCAGTATGAAAACTATTACACTATTTGTATTTTTAATTGGCAGCATGTTTAGCACTTTGCTAATAGCCCAGCAACAAACACGAATTGAATTCGAAGTGGATGAAATTAAATTGTCGACAGGCGACTCGATTGAAATAAAAATTCAACTTGTTACAGACTCATCTACTGTATTAATTGATACTCCTGAGTTTGTAATTTCTCCTGATGATCTTGGATATGTCCGTAATTCCATGTTTTATGCTACGAATGTTGGTAAAGGATGGATGAAAGCAATTTACCAGAATTTGACCGATTCGATAAAAGTAGAGATCGAAGAGAAATCGACATCTGAAAATCCAGGTGATGATGAATCAACTGAGGAGCAGCCAACGGATTCAATTGGTGTAAATACCATTAAAATATCCAGGGTGCTGCCTTCCGGAAAGGTACTTCCTCCTTTTGCCATTAAAGAAGGACAAAAATATACTATTGGAGGATTACCATCACCAATGAATATTTTGAACGGTGGAACTATTTTGTTTCCAGCAGGTTCACTGAAAGAAGATGTTACTATTCATGTTGAATTGCCTAAGTTCTCGGAAATTGGCGAAAGTGATTCGGTGAAGTTTAAGCACAAAAAGATTGTTAATTCGATAGCCTTTCACGTGTATGTAAACGATTCGCTAATTTCTCCCTATTATTTTGAACAACCGCTTGAAATTGAAATTCCTTTCAAACGCGGTTTGCTTCGAAACCTGGGAATTGATCCCGCAAAACTAAGCCTGTTTTATGCCTCTGATAGCCTGGTGTTTGATCAGAACGGAATTTCTGATGTGATAGTTGATAGTGCGTCTAACGTAATTAAATCGAAAGTTGCCCATTTTAGTAATCTTGTTGTTGCTGAGTCTTCGGTGCTTACTTCAGAAAATCCAATAAAGGAAAAATCGGTTAGTATTTTTCCTACTGCGTCGGGAGATGCAATCACTATACGATTTGATCAGGTTGAGAATGGCCAAAAGACTATTATCCTCTTCAATGTAACTGGTCAGTCTATTGTTAACCGCAGTTTCGATGGAAATGAACTGAATCTTTCTGTATCTGATTTTCCTACAGGAGTATATTTTATAAGGATACTGACTGATCGCAACGAACAACTTAATGTGACTAGGTTTATTAAGAGATAGATAATCTGTTGTTTATACGCTTTGACGTCATGCTGCCGGGGTAATCATCAAAATTATCCCGGCAGTTCTATATTAAGTACTAACGACCTTGACTTTTGCTGAAATTATAAGTTGGTTTAAGAAAATGAAGATAATCCGCCACCTTTTTCCTGTCAATATGCAGAAATTCGTATATTTGCAATAGACTTAAAAGTACACGTTTAATGAATTTTCTCGCACATATATTTCTCTCCGGCGACCATCCGGAAGTTAAACTGGGTAATTTTTTCGGTGATTTTGTAAAGGGAAATCAGCTTGACCGATTTCCGGAAAGGGTAAGGCAGGGGATTCGGCTGCACCGGAAAATTGATTCTTTTACCGATTCCCATCCGGTTTTTCGTGAATCGGTTCAGCTGCTCAGACCAGCTTTTGGACGTTATGCCGGAATTATGGCCGATATGTACTACGACCACCTGTTGGCAATCTCATTTCAACAATATTCGGTTAAACCGCTTCAACGCTTCGCACGAAATTTCTATTTCCATGCTTTGCTTCGGTATCCTTTATTGCCTCCCCGGATAAAAAGGTTTATTTTTCATTTTGTAACTACCAACCGGTTGCATAAGTATGCCAGCTACGAGGGATTGCAGGCTTCACTGGAAATTATGCGTGATCGGAAAAGTAAGGCTATTCAGCCAGAAGTGGCGGTGGTGGTGCTCGATCAGTATTTTACCGAACTCTCCTCACACTTTACCCTTTTCTTTCCTGAGATGATTCAGTTTGTGCAAAATGAGTTGATTCGTATAAATGTAACCTTCGAAAATCACACTTACGATGCAACCCGAAACACCAATACTACTAATTCT
>JANJXE010000383.1 GCA_024709185.1 Paludibacter sp. | reverse complement strand
AGTCAGGTTCGTCACGACGTAACATCTGCTATGTTGGCTGAAAGTTACTATGCCATAGGAGAAGCTGGAAAGGCAAACGAAATCATTGAATTTATTGCCAATGATTGTATTGAAAATATGACATGGTATTTCCGTTTATCGGGAGCTCAGCGTAAAAGTGTTGAACGTCGCATTGGTGAAAACTTCGGATTGCTTAACCATGTGTTAAGTATTGCCGATCAAAACAAACAGGCTGAACTAGTGCAAAAGTATATGCCTGAATTTGAGAAATTTTCTCAGCGCGTACGTATGTAATAAAAGGATGTTGCAGGTTCCCGACTGGTTGCGACCACTTCTTGGCAACGGGCTGATATGGAGAATTCAGCCCGCGCAAAAGGTGATTTATCTGAGTTTCGACGATGGCCCGGTGCCGGAAGTTACTCCGCAAGTGCTGGAAATACTCGATAGGTATGGATGGAAAGCAACTTTCTTTTGTGTGGGTGAAAATGTAAAACGCCATCCTCTTCTGTATAAACGATTAACGGAAGAGGGACATCAGGTTGGAAACCACAGTTTTAGCCATGTAAAAGGGAACAATCTACCCGACAGTGAATACATTGCTAATGTGATGAAGGCAAAAGAACTGATTGATAGTAAATTGTTTCGCCCCCCACACGGACGCATCACACGCAGCCAGCTGAAAGTGCTGAAAAACGATTTCAAAATCGTGCTATGGGATGTTTTAACCTATGATTACGATGCTTCAAAGGAAGCAGAGAAAATTGTAAAAATGATCCGGAGAAAAAGCCGACCCGGTTCTATCGTGGTTTTCCACGATTCGGTGAAGGCTGAGAAAAACCTCTTCGCAGTTCTGCCCAAAGCGTTGGAATACTGGACTCAGGAAGGATATAGCTTCGGACTGCTATAAGAATATTAACCTGAATATTACCTGATTATGAAAGAGTCTGTTTTACAGTATGTATGGCAGCACAAGTTGTTTGTGCCGCATGGTATGGTCACTACTACCGGTCATCCGGTGAAAGTAATTGATGTCGGACGATTGAATACCGATGGAGGTCCCGATTTTTTTAATGCCAAAGTGCAAATCGGACCCACTATCTGGGCAGGAAATGTCGAGATTCATATTTTTGCTTCCGACTGGTACCGGCACAATCACCATGCCGATGAAAACTATGCCAGTGTTATACTGCATGTGGTGTTAAAAGCCGATCAGGAAGTGTATATCAACGGAAGAAGGAGGTTGCCGCAGTTGGAACTTAAATTTCCGGAGTCGATCGAAAAGCGTTTCGAGGAGTTGATACACAGCCACAAATGGTTACCCTGTATTGAACACCTGCAGCAGGTGAAAGCACTGCAGTGGGAAAGCTGGAAAAATGCATTGTTGTACGAACGACTCTCGCAAAAGATTGACGATATACGTGAACTGTTGCTGAAAACTAATTTTCATTTCGAAGAGGTTTTTTTCAGAATGATGGCACGTGGATTTGGCTTTTCAGTCAACAGTGCTGCTTTCGAAATGCTTTCGGCTTCGATACCCTGGACAGTTGTTCAAAAATGCAGGTCGTCGGTGCAACAGATGGAAGCATTGCTACTTGGGCAGTCGGGCTTGTTGTTTAAAGCCTGTCACAAGTATCCTGAAGATGAATATTTAGAGGAACTGGCGGTCGAGTATCGCTTTTTGCAACGAAAATTCGACTTAGTACCCATGCCTGCTTCATTGTGGCGATGGCTTAGGTTGCGACCCGAGAACTTCCCTGAAATCAGGATTGCTCAACTGGCAGCCATGATGGTCGAAAATGTCAGTTTGTTTAATGATGTAACGGAAACTATTGCTCTTGACTCATGGATTGAACTGCTCGGAAAAGCTGAGGTTTCTTCCTACTGGAAGCATCATTTGGTGGCGGGTGTATATCAAAGTAAAGAACGAAGCAAGCCCGGTGAAGGTTCTTTGATGTGCCTGATTATTAATGCTGTGGTACCTGTGGTGTTTAGTTATGCCGATTATCAGGGCAATTATGGTATGAAGGAAAAAGTGCTGGAACTGGTTGAAGAGCTTCCGGCAGAAAATAATGTGATAATCCGCAATTGGAAAAAAGCCGGAGCCGATGTGCATTCTGCTGTCGATTCGCAGGCCTTGCTTCAATTGTATCGAAAATATTGTGAACCTAAAAATTGTTTGCGCTGCCGGATAGGGCATATAGTGCTTACAAGTGGTTAAAAAGGAAAAGTAAATAAGAATGAATTACCTGAAATATATAACAGGAAGTATCCTCCTTGTGTTGATGGTTTCCTGTGCCAATCGTTCTGCCGGACCAACTGGTGGACCCAAGGATTCAATTCCTCCTGTAGTGCTTCGTTCGGTACCCCTGAATGGTGCGGTTAATTATACGAAAAAGGAAATATTGGTTTATTTTGATGAAAATATCTCACTCGACAAGGTGAACGAGAATTTCATTATCTCGCCCCCTCAGAAAACCCAGCCTGTGGTGCGCGCAAATGGCCGGGTTCTTTCAGTGAATATTGAGGATGACTTAATCGACAGCACAACCTATAGTCTGTTTTTTGGAAATGCCATAGTCGACTTAAATGAGAAAAATCCGCTGGAAAACTATCAGTTTGCTTTTTCTACAGGCAATGAAATTGATACCTTGCAGGTTTCCGGAAAGCTGTTTGATGCAGTAAATCTCGACCCTGTTGCCGGCATCTTTGTCGGACTGCATGCCAGTATGGGCGATTCTGCTGTGTATAATGATAAGTTTGTCAGAGTAACCAAAACAGATACAGAAGGACGATTTACAATTAAAAACGTAAAAGCCGGTCGTTATCGGATTTATGCGTTGGGAGATACTAACCGCGATTTTTCCTATCAAACCGGAGAGGCTGTTGCCTTTCTTAACGACACCATAGTTCCCACTGTGAAGACAACTGAACGTCGCGATACTACATGGACAGATTCTGTGACTATTGATACAGTAAAAATAGCCCGAACGGCGAGCTATCATCCCGATACCTTAGTCCTCAGTTTGTTTAAGGAAAACAAGAAACGCCAATATCTTGTAAAGGCAGAGCGTCGTTCGCTACACTCCTTCTCAATGATTTTCAATCGTGCGCAGGATTCACTACCTGTACTTAAACCGCTGAATTTCGATTCCAGTGCCCGCTTGCTTCTGCAGTCCAATGCCAGCCTCGATACCCTGAACTGGTGGATTGCCGATTCACTGGTTTATGCGAAAGATACACTAAAGCTTCAGGTGGATTATCTGAAAACCGATTCGCTGTTCAACCTCATTTCTCAAACGGATACCTTAACACTGGCTTTCAGACGTCCACCTGCGTCACGAACGGCTTCACCCCCTCCGGTACTCAATTTCACATCGAATGTTGCTTCGTCGTTTGATATTTACAAGGATATCCTGTTTAAATTTGAACAGCCAGTGCTGAAAGCTGATACAAGCCTGATACGACTGCAGCAAAAAGTCGATTCGCTGATTGTGCCTTTACTATATAGTTTGCAAAAACTCGATTCGGCAGGTTTACAGTATTCGCTGAAGTACAAATGGAAGTCCGGAGAGAGTTATGAGATTGAAACTGACTCTGCTGCATTTATCAGTATTTATTCGGTACACTCCAAAGCCTGGAAAAACAGTTTCAAGGTGAAAGCTCCCGAGGATTATGCGACGCTAAAGGTGAAAATTGAACCTTTTGATTCGCTGGTGGTGTTACAACTTATAGATGCAAAGGAAGTAATCATCCGGGAGCAAACTGCTAATCCGAAAGGGAATGTGTTTGAGTACCTTACTCCCGGCGACTTTTTCGTGAAGCTTTTTGTGGATGTAAATCAAAATGGTGTTTGGGATACCGGTGATGTACTCCTGCGACGTTTCCCTGAACCAGTGTATTATTACAGCAAAAAACTGAGTTTGAAGGCAAATTGGGAGCTTGAGGAAAGTTGGGATTACAAATCTACATCCGACAGATACCGCAAACCTGATGAGCTTGATAAGTTGAAAAAGGAGAAAAAGGCTGCCAGTGATAAGGAAGGTACAACAGGAACCCGTTCGACATCAGGTGGTGGAAATTCGGGTGGATTCCCGGGTTCCCGTATGAATTCGGGTGGTATGTCTGGCTCGGGTATGAATATGGGCGGAATGTCGGGAAATTCAAGGTAAGTCGTCTTCCGATGTCTTTTTCCTGGTTTCCCGTACCCTTGTCGCGTTTTTGGCTGCAAAATCCTTCCATCCCTTGTATTCGCTTCCTCCGGTGGGTCGGCCCATCTGCAGGTAATGACAATATGCTGCTGCCAGACCATCGGTGGCATCGAGTTGAGGGAGCATCTGTTCAACAGGAATATTTAAAAACCGCCGCAACATATCGGCTACCTGCTCTTTCGACGCACTTCCACTTCCGGTAATGGCCATTTTAATCTTCAGGGGTGCGTATTCGGTGATAGGCAGGTTGCGGTACAAGGCGGCCGACATCGCCACGCCCTGTGCCCGACCAAGTTTCAGCATCGATTGAACGTTTTTCCCGAAAAAGGGAGCTTCAATGGCCAGCGTATCGGGTTTGAATTCATCAATCAACGAAAGTGTACGAATGAAAATCCGTTGCAGCTTGGTGTAATGATCCTTATATTTCTTCAAATCAAGCACCCCCATTGCGAGTAGTTGCACCTTATTATCCTTCACATGAATCAAACCGTAACCCATAATGGTTGTACCCGGGTCAATGCCCAATATGGTAACTTCTCCCTTCATGATATTGAAAGTTCTGGTATTTCAACCCGGCAGTAGTTTGTGTTCATTACAATACCTCCAGCGTAGTGGCAAAAAACAAAACATTGGTTCCGAAACGGACAGTACATTGTTGTTGAAGGCTGTTCCCATTGTCGGTAAGCCATTCGTCGATGGTGTCAACTGAAGCAGTTTGGAATTGAAGAGCATACGACACCCCATCTGATTGTTCTGCCGAAAGCACGCGAGCCAGTTGGGGCTGACTGAATACTCCGGTGCTGGTCATTGAAGGAATAAGCTGTCGGCGAACCCATTCCTGCCAGGTGGAAATCAGCGGCTCAGCTACCAGAAAGGTTATATTGAGGATATACATGAATCGAACGTTAAATTTTTTACACAAAAGTAGTGATAATTTCCAAAACTTGCTTATCTTTGCACCGCAATTTCAAAATCAAAACACGGGGGTTTAGCTCATCTGGCTAGAGCGCGACACTGGCAGTGTCGAGGTGACCGGTTCGAGTCCGGTAATCTCCACGAGATCAAAAAAGTCCTGATTTTCAGGACTTTTTTGATCTTTTGCTTTTCAGCCAAACCAGTGCTTCATCGTAGTTTTTGAAAAATCGCCATTCAGTTTTACAATACCTGTTTTAATTAAAATTTTCGCCATTATTCTGTATTTACAGGTTTAACTTTAAAGCAAAAATATTTTATGTGGCTAAGATAATGAAAGTTACGTACTTAACAATCTCATAATTTCTCATTGCATATCCCCGTATAAAGAGTATTTTTGCTGTCGCATGAATGAGGCGTGCATTGCAATACAAATAAAGTTGAATTGAAGAATTTTCAATATTGATATGAATAAACAGGATTTAGTAAACGGCCGATGCGGTTGGTGTGGAAACGACCCGCTGTATGTTAAGTACCACGACGAAGAATGGGGCCGGTTGGTAACCGACGACAAAGTATTGTTTGAGTTTTTGGTGCTCGAGAGTGCCCAGGCCGGGTTGAGTTGGATCACGATTCTCAGAAAAAGGGAAGGTTACCGCAGCGCATTTTGCAATTTCGATGCCCGGCAGGTGGCACAATTCACCGAAGATGACGTTGAGCGCCTGATGCACTTTGAGGGTATCGTTCGGAACCGCCTAAAGATAAAATCAACCATTACCAACGCAAAACAGTTTCTGGCCATTCAAGAGGAGTTTGGAAGCTTTTATAATTACACCTTATCATTTCTACCCAAACGGCAGCCCATCTTCAATTCCTTTCATACCCTTAGCGAACTTCCGGCATCATCTCCCGAATCCGATGTTATGAGCAAGGATATGAAAAAACGTGGGTTCAAATTTTTCGGAACCACCATTTGTTACGCACATTTGCAGGCTACGGGTTTTGTTAACGATCATCTGGTGGGGTGTAAGTGTAGAGTATTTTAGGTGTTTTCATGTGTATCCTGATTTGTATCGAAGGTTATTGGGGATGGGGATTATTTGCCCTTATCTGGCTGATCGCACTTGAAGGCATTTGGTTTATTTTCGCGGAATCATTTTCCACATCATCGCGGCCTGGTTGATTCCGGTTTGATAGTTTCACTCTGCTTTCCTTCGAACTTTCTCCAACTTCTTTTGTTTCATTCAATTGAAATACGTTATAAATTAATCAAAATGGAAGCAGTAAAAATTACGATACAGGCCACTGTTCAGGCACCCACCGAAAAGGTGTGGGCCTATTATACCCAACCAGAGCATATTACCAACTGGAATTTTGCGAGCGATGACTGGCAATGTCCGTGGGCAACCAACGACATGCGCATCGGAGGTCGGTATGTAGCCCGGATGGAAGCAAAGGATGGCAGTTTCGGATTCGATCTGGAAGCTGTGTATGAGTCCATCGAGCCCGGCAAATCATTTATTTATAGCATGGGTGGGCGGAAAGTGGAGGTTCAGTTTTCAGCAGTAGAAACCGGAACTCAGGTTGTCATTACATTTGATGCCGAAACCGAGAACCCGGTAGAGATGCAACGTGCAGGTTGGCAGTCGATTCTGGATAATTTCAAGCTCTATGCCGAAGGGTGCTGAAATGCTGGATTTGGGTGATTTAGTTCAAATCAGTGGCGGGTATTAATTCAAATTCCAAACCCGAAAAATGCTTTTACCGGAGTTGGTCAAGCGTAACAACTGTTATTCGCCGGCTTAAAAAATTAAGACATCAGCCTGATAAGTCGGTTTTACCCGACTGATGAATTGGATTTACCCTTTTGATGAAGTCGCCGCACCCGGTTGGTGATGGCGTATGATCAGTCGGGTTTTATCGGTTCCTTCGTCGATCATCAGGTCAGCATGCTCCGGAATTTTGAGGCCGCCGCCCACCACTTGTTAATTTATATTCAAGCAATTTACACTTGAGGGGTCAACATCTGCCGGAATAAGTTAATCTCTTCCCTCTTTTAAACACCACACCCCGGCCGAAAATCACTGTTCAACCGGGGTGAGCCTCTTTTTTATACCTTAAAATCCTTATTTCACTTCTTCAAAATCCACATCGGTTACATCGCCCTGCTGGTTGCTGTTTCCGCCCTGCGATTGCTGGCCGCCGAAGTCCTGCGGACCGGCCTGCTGGCCGCCCTGTGCGTTCTGGGCATTGTACATTTCCTGGCTGGCGGCATGGAAAGCGTCGTTCACTTCCTTGGTAGCGGTGTCGATAGCGGCTATGTCCTGGGCTTTGTGAGCGTCTTTCAACTTGCCAAGGGCTGCTTCAATCGGCGCTTTTTTGTCGGCCGGAAGTTTGTCGCCAAGGTCGGCCAACTGTTTTTCAGTCTGGAAAATCAGCGAGTCGGCATGGTTCAGCTTATCGATGCGTTCTTTTTCACGGGCATCGGCTTCAGCGTTGGCGGCGGCTTCTTCCTTCATGCGTTTGATTTCCGATTCGCTGAGTCCCGAAGATGCTTCGATACGGATGCTCTGCTCTTTACCGGTGGCTTTGTCGCGGGCCGATACATGCAGTATACCGTTGGCGTCGATGTCGAAAGTTACTTCAATCTGTGGCTCACCACGACGGGCCGGCATAATTCC
>JANJXE010000365.1 GCA_024709185.1 Paludibacter sp. | reverse complement strand
TTTGTTAAAGACAGTCCGATTGCGCAGTTTATCAAAAACGAACTCCGCAGTCGAAATATGAGTTACGAAGGGGTAGAAGTAGCACAGGGTGATCCATGGGGCTACCGTCATCAGTTTAATATTGCCGATAGTGGTTTTGGCACCCGTGGACCCCGTGTTCAAAACGACCGGGCCGGAGAAGTGGGCAGAACGCTTAACGTAAAAGATTTCGATTTGGAACGCATTTTTGTGAAGGAAGGCGTACAGATTCTTCATCTTTCAGGATTGATTGCCGCACTTTCGCAGGACACCAGTCAGTTCTGCCTCGAACTGGCCCGTTTTGCACGCCTTACCGGCACCCGTATTTCCTTCGATTTGAATTACCGTGCATCGTTCTGGAAGGGACGCGAAGAAGAGCTTCGGGCCGTTTTCACCGAGATAGCTTCGGTTTCCGATATTCTTATTGGTAACGAAGAAGATTTCCAGCTTTGCCTCGGAATAGAGGGACCTGAAGCCGGTGGTAAGGGAATTGAAGCCGAAATTGATGGCTTTAAGGGAATGATTGGCCGCGTTAAAGCCGCCTTCCCGAATGCATCCGTATTTGCTACTACCCTTCGCCAGGTAATCAGTGCAAATGAGCACTTGTGGGGAGCCATTTTATTGGATGGTGAAGAGTGGTCGGTAATTCTTCCACGTAAAATCAATGTACTCGACCGTATTGGCGGCGGCGATGGTTTTGTGGGTGGAATGCTGTATGGCATATTAAAAGGATGGGAATCGGAAAAATGGGCTCAGTTTGGATGGGCAACAGGTGCATTAGCTACCACCATGCTCACCGATTATGCCTCTCCCGCCGATGAAGAACAGGTTTGGAGTATCTGGGGCGGTAATGCCCGCGTAAAACGCTGATAAAATGATGTATTATGAAAAAGGAGGTGCCGGGTTGGAGCTTGGCGCTTCCGATTTAAAAGAAGGCTTGTATGCCGCTCTTGATAAGCTGGGCAAAAAACAGAAAGTGCTGGCTATACCACCCGACTATACCCGTCTGCCCAGTCGTGCAGGAGAACTAACCGAGTATGCCTGGCAGTATTATGGCGAAGCTCTTACCGATGTATTGCCTGCTCTTGGGACTCACACTCCCATGACTACTCATCAGATTAAGCACATGTTTGGATCAATGCCGGGATCGCTGATTCGTGAACACGACTGGCGCAACGATGTGGTAACGCTGGGAACTGTACCGGCTTCTTTCGTAAAAGATGTTTCTGAAGGTGCTGTGGAATTTCCATGGCCTGCGCAGGTAAATAAACTATTGCGGGATGGAAATTTTGACTTAATTTTGTCAATCGGTCAGGTGGTTCCTCATGAAGTTGTCGGAATGGCGAATTACAACAAGAACATCTTTGTAGGAACAGGTGGTTCTGAGGGAATCAACAAAAGTCATTTTATCGGAGCTGCTTACGGTATGGAGCGCATGATGGGACATGCCGACACTCCTGTTCGCCGGGTGTTTAACTACGCGTCCGAGCATTTCGCCAACCATCTGCCCATTGTTTATGTACAAACAGTAGTTGGGTTGGATAAAACCGATGGAATCGTAAAAACACGCGGTATTTTCATTGGCGACGATTTCGAAGTGTTCGATAAAGCAGCTAAACTGGCGCTGGAGGTTAACTTTGAGATGTTGGATCGTCCGTTGAAAAAAGTGGTGGTTTACCTCGACCCAACTGAATTTAAAAGCACCTGGCTGGGCAATAAGTCGATTTACCGTACACGAATGGCCATCGAAGATACAGGAGAGCTGATAGTACTGGCACCGGCACTTGTTGAATTTGGCGAAGACAAGGAAATTGATCGTCTGATAAGAAAGTATGGTTATTTCGGAACGCCGGCAACGTTAAAGGCCTGCGATGAAAACGAAGAACTTCGACAGAACCTGGGAGCAGCTGCCCACCTGATTCATGGTTCTACAGAAGGTCGGTTTAGTGTCACTTACTGCCCGGGTAAAAGCCAGGGCAACCTAAGCCGTAAAGAAATTGAAAGTGTAGGATTCAATTGGGCCGATATCGATGAGATCACGGGGCGTTATAACCCTGAAAAACTGAAAGATGGTTTTAATATCCTTCCCGATGGTGAAGAAATTTTCTACATTTCAAATCCGGCACTAGGACTTTGGGCATATAAGGACAGATTTAATTATTAATGATTAATGATAAATGATTAATTGGGGGATGATTGGTTGCGGCAACGTAACTGAATTGAAAAGTGCACCAGCATTTAATAAGGTAACTGGCTCGCGCCTGGTTGCTGTGATGCGTCGTGATGTTGAAAAAGCCAGGGATTATGCACAACGGCATTCCGTAGATCGTTACTACGGTAATGCAGATGAGTTAATCAATGATTCGGAAGTGAATGCGATTTATGTTGCTACTCCACCTGATACACATGCTGAATACGCGATTAAAGCCATGCGTGCCGGTAAACCGGTCTATGTTGAAAAACCCATGGCACGAACCTATGCCGAATGCCTGGAAATGAATAAAGTGTCGGAAGAAACAGGCATGCCGCTGTATGTGGCCTATTACCGTCGCACACTTCCGGCCTTCAATAAGGTAAAAGAACTAATAGAAAACGGTGTAATTGGAGCTCCGCTTACAGTGCATCTTACACTACATCTTCCAAAAGGGATTAATGATCAGATGCAGGAACAACAAAGCTGGCATGTGAATCCTGCTATTGCAGGTGCAGGTCATTTTTACGATTTGGCATCCCATCAGTTCGACTATTTGGATTACCTTGCCGGACCGGTTACTTTCGTGAAAGGATTTGCCTCGAATAATGCAGGATATTACACGGCCGAAGATACAGTAACCGCTGTTTTTGGTTTTAATAACGGGATGGCCGGGACCGGAAGCTGGTGTTTTGTTACCGACCCTGTCAATTTTCAGGATACAATCGAAATAACCGGCACCAAAGGTAAAATCACTTTCCCGACTTTTGCAAAAGGCGATGTAATCCTCACTACAGCTGAAGGTACCATAGAATTGAGCTTTCAAAATCCTGAAAATATACAGTTTCATCTGATTACTCAGGTAGTAAATGCAATTCTCGGTAAAGGAGATTGTGTAAGTACTGGTGAATCGGCCGCACGAACCAATAAAGTACTAGAAACCATTGTTAGCGATTATTACGCAAGCCAGAGTAAAAAAAACGATAAAATCGACAGAAATAAAAAATGAGAATCATCATCGACGATAAAATCCCCTATATCCGGGGAGCATTAGAACCTGTTGCAGAAGTTGTTTATCTTCCCGG
>JANJXE010000539.1 GCA_024709185.1 Paludibacter sp. | reverse complement strand
CTTGTTAAGGTGGACACAACCAACATCCAGGTACTCACCAGTGACCCGGTTTATCAGCTTTCGATTAGTTTCTACAAAGTATACACCGACCGTGTAGGAAATCAAATGAAACGACTGGAAAATGAACAGGGCTTTCAGTACAACCTCTACATGGAAGCTCTTGCCGAGATGAACAAAGGGCAAAAAATTGCTCCCGATGCCAACCGTACACAGCGACTGAGTTATGGTCGGATACTGGGTGCCTCTCCTGCCGATGGATTGAGTTACAACTACTATACAACATTGGAAGGTTTGTTTGAGAAAAACGCAAACAATCCGGATAACCCCGATTATTATGTTCCTAAGAAACTACAGTCTATTCATCATTCAAAAGACTATGGCAGATATGCCACCAATGGAACTGTACGCGTTAACTTCCTAACCAACAACCATACAACCAGTGGTAGTTCGGGAAGTCCTGTACTTAACCGCAATGGCGAACTTATTGGTTTGAATTTTGATCGCCTGGCCGAAGGAGTTGCTTCTGATTATCAATTCTTACCTGAACTCAGCCGCAGTATAGTAGTAGATATCCGGTATGTATTGTTTTTACTTGAGAAGTATTCACCTTCTTCGCATTTGGTATCAGAAATGACGATAACAACCAAAAAATAATTTTCCCTTCACATGAAACAATTTCTTTACAGTCTGGTTTTGATCACACTTGCATTCCAGGCAGTTGCGCAAAACAAGCAAAGTCGGGAGGCAGAGCCCGTTCTCACTCAGGTTTCGAACAAAGCCGTTGTACAAAGTGTATTTCCCGAAGCAACCAAGGTGGATAAAGTGAACGAACTCTGGTACAAAATCACCGACGACAAAAACAAGCTTTACGGATATGCAATGAACAGTTTGAACCATTGCCAGGATGTAATTGGCTACAACAATACCACACCCGTGATGATTATCACCGACACAAAATTCATCATCAAAAAAATTGCTTTATTGTCGCATTACGAAACGCGTGGATATGTACGGCGCATGCAACAAACCGGTTTTTTTAACGCCTGGGATGAATTGCCATTGAAAGATGCTTTGAAAATAGAGCCGGATGGATGGAGTGGTGCCACTGTTACAGCAATAGCAGTGAAGAAAAATGTAACCTTTCTGGTCACCAAAGGACTGACGATGCTTCCGGATGGGAAAAAGAGAAAATAAGTAATTGCTTTACCAGATGTTGGTCGTTGGTAAGAGCACAAAGATACTGTACTAAATGTATAATTACAGGTTAGCATTAACCCTAAATTAAGCGTAATTTAAGCGCGCATTAGTACCTTTGGCTTTTAAAACAGCTAAAGTATCATGAAAACAGCATTTTCAAATGTAGGTGTAGCAACCGTAGCACTCTTCACAGTGGTTACGCCGGTAGCAGCCAAAGCGAAGATCAAGCAGAAACCCAACATCATTTTCATTATCAGCGACCAGCACAAAGCTGATGTTCTGGGATTTCAGGATCATCCTGATGTAATTACCCCCAACCTGGATGCGATGGCAAAAGGAGGAGTGGTTTTTAACCGCGCCTATTGTCAGAATGCTATCTCGGCACCTTCACGCATGTCGATGTTCACCGGATTGTATCCCCGAACGATAGGTGCGATGGACAATGCCCACTTAGAAACACGGGCTGTTAACAACGCAAAATCGCTGCAATCCGTTTTTCAGGCCAATGGATATACAACCTATGCTTTCGGCAAACGCCATCTCGACTCGGCAGCAGACGAAGGTTGGACGGTGCGGAAAAGTCATATGGAAAAAGAGTCACCTTCGGATAACTACGTAAAATGGATCGACGAACAAGGATTTGCCGATGAGTTTGGTCAGGACTGGGCAGCGGAGTTTGGAAAATATCCCGAAGGAAACTCAAAATCGGGAACTAAATTTCCAACAGCTAAAATGGGTACCCGTACTACCCGACTGCCCGAAGACAAGACCATGGAAGCGTATTCGACCCAACTGAACCTGCAAGTGATTCAAAATCACAAGAAAAGCGGCACTCCCTTTTTCTGCTTTACTTCCTATTACCGGCCCCATCAGCCTTACAATCCACTGCCAAAGTACCTTGCCATGTATGATGTGACAAAATGGGGCAAAGGGACTCTTCACAAGAATGGATTAAAAATGCCCGAAAGTCTGCGTCAACCTTCCGACCAGCTTCCACCTATGCTGGCCGATTTACGCAAAAGCAAAAATGGCATCTGGTGTTTGGGTTTGGCAGCTGAAGATGAGCAACTGTACCGCGATTATATAGGAGCTTACTATGCGTTGGTAACCGAAATCGATACC
>JANJXE010000342.1 GCA_024709185.1 Paludibacter sp. | reverse complement strand
CAGCTGTATGCTTTCGATATGTATTGCAGCGACGAACTGATACACAACGACGGAGTAATTCCAATGTCGTCGAAAAAGGCCCTGTACGAAAAATGCGATATCGTATCGTTGCACATTCCTGCTACTCCTGAAACCAAAAAGTCAATCAACAAGGAATTGCTTTCACTGATGCCGGAAGGAGCTGTGTTGGTAAATACAGCCCGCAAAGAAGTAATCAACGAAGAAGAAATGGTTGAATTGATGGAGGCACGTCCGGATTTCAAATACCTGACCGATATTCTACCCGGCAATCATGAACTGATGCAGGAGAAGTTCCCGACACGTTATTTTTCAACTCCGAAAAAGATGGGAGCTCAGACTGCTGAAGCCAATACCAATGCAGGAATTGCTGCTGCACGTCAGATTGTTGATTTCTTTACCAAAGGAACGCAACGCTTCCGGGTGAATTAAGTTATACTTTATTGTAAATGAAAAAAGCTGCCTCGTTTGAGACAGCTTTTTCTTTGTTGCGGAGGCCCGATTCGAACGAACGACCTTTGGGTTATGAGCCCAACGAGCTACCACTGCTCCACTCCGCGATAATTGGACTGCAAAGATACTACCTTTTATTTGAAAATACAATAGCAATTGCGAATTTTTTTAGTGGTCCTGAAATTCAGGGAATACATTTGACCCAAAAAGCTGTAAAATCAAAAAAAAATATTATATTTGCGGCTCGTTTTGAAATACATATTAATATTAAATTTTTAAAGAATAAAAGTTCCCATGCAAAACAAAGGTATTGTAAGAGTTTTAGCAATTCTGCTGGCCTTAGTAAGTTTGTTTTACCTTTCATTTTCAGTTGTAACCGGTACCTATAACCGTAAAGCCCAGGAATACGCTGCAGGTGATAAGTTGAAAGAATACCAGTATCTGGATTCTCTCTCCGGTGAAGAAGTTTATTTTGGTTATACGCTGAAAGAATGTCGTGAAAAGGAAATCAACTTAGGTCTCGACCTTAAAGGTGGTATGAACGTAACCCTGGAAGTGTCGGTTGCCGACATTCTTCGTGCATTATCGGGATACAACAATTCACCTGAATTTGTACAGGCCATCCAGCTGGCGACCGAACGTCAGAAAACCAACAGTCAGGTGCAGTACCTCGATTTGTTTGTGTCGGCATTTGAAGAAATAAATCCGGGTGGACAGCTTGCATCAGTGTTTAGCACGATGGAACTGAAGGAACAGGTGACGCTGCGTTCAACGAATGAAGAAGTTAAGTCGGTATTGGCAAAAGAAATAGACGGTGCTATCAGCAATTCTTTCAATGTACTGCGTACCCGTATCGACCGTTTCGGTGTTGTACAGCCTAATATTCAGCGCGATAATAACAATACCGGACGAATTTTAATTGAGCTGCCGGGTGTTAAAGAGCCCGAACGTGTACGTAAGTTGCTTCAGGGTTCTGCAAACCTTGAGTTTTGGGAAACCTATGAGTTAAGCGAGATTGTAAACAACCTGATGGAAGCTGATCGTTTGCTGGCTCAGGTAGTTTCACCTGCAGATTCGACAGAGGCGGCAGGTATGGATACAACTGCTTCAGTTAAGCCTGTTGAGCAGGATAGTCTTGTGGCAGCACTTAAAAAAGGTCAAACCGAGGAAGTAGATACAGCAAAACTTCAGGCACAATTCCGCAAAGATCACCCTCTGTTGGCTATCTTGTCGATTCCCGGTATTGAAACGGGTCAGATTTCGAGAGGTCCGGTAGTTGGTTTTGCACATTATAAAGATACAGCACGCATCAACAGTTATTTCAGCCAGCGGGTTGTAAAGGAAGTGCTTCCTGCTAATCTCGGATTGCGCTGGACTGTAAAAGCGGTTAACGAACGTGGTGATATCTATCAGTTGATTGCAATCAAAACCAACCGCGACAACCGTGCACCTCTGGGTGGTGAGTCGGTAACCGATGCACGTGCTGACTTCTCTCAGGCTTCGGCTTATGCCAATGTTTCGATGAGCATGAACAGCGAAGGTGCCAAAATATGGGCCCGCATGACCAAGGAAAACATCGGTAAATCCATTGCTATCGCACTCGATGGATATATTTATTCATTCCCGACTGTGAATACTGAAATCACCGGTGGCCAGTCGCAAATTACCGGTAACTTTACTGTTGAAGAAGCGAAAGACTTAGCAAATACACTGAAATCAGGTAAAATGCCTGCCCCTGCACGTATTATTCAGGAAGATGTGGTGGGACCGTCACTCGGTCAGGAAGCCATCAACAGCGGTTTGATTTCGTTTGTTATAGCCTTCCTGTTGGTAATGGCCTATATGATTTTCTATTACGGGTTTGTTCCCGGAATTATGGCCGACCTGGCCTTGCTGGCTAACGTATTCTTCCTGTTTGGTATACTGGCTTCTTTCTCAGCTGTTCTTACTCTCCCGGGTATTGCGGGTATCGTACTTACCATGGGTATGGCGGTGGATGCCAATGTACTTATCTACGAGCGTATCCGTGAAGAAATGAAAGCTGGTAAATCGATGAAGCGTGCGGTTACAGATGGTTTCAGTGGCGCTATTTCTGCTATTATTGATGCTAACGTAACCACCCTCATCACCGGTATTGTGCTTTCAATTTTTGGTACAGGTCCTATTAAAGGTTTTGCTAATACTCTCATCATCGGTATTATTACCTCATTCATATCGGCTGTATTCCTTACCCGTCTTTTACTCGACTGGTATGTAAACCGGAAAGATGCTAAAGATCTGCCTTTCACAACACCTGTTACCAAGAACTGGTTCCAGAATGTACACCTCAATTTTATTGGTGGTCGTAAAATTGCCTATGTTATTTCGGGTGTTTTAATTACTGTAAGTATTCTTTCGTTTATAACACGCGGTTTCAGTCTGGGTATCGACTTCAGTGGTGGTCGTAACTATGTGGTTCGTTTCGATGAACCAATTAAAACACAGGATGTGCGCGATTTGCTGGCCGATGATTTTGAAGGTACAGCCGTTCAGGTAATTACGATTGGCTCTGATAATCAGGTTCGTATCTCTACGAAATACAAAATTGATGATAATTCGCAAACTATTGATGATGAAATTGAAGCTATCCTTTATAATGGATTGAAACCCATGTTAAAAGAAAGCGTTTCGTTGGAACAATTCACGGACGAATACATCATGAGTTCTCAAAAAGTAGGGCCTACTATTGCTGATGATATCAAACGGGCAGCTGTCTGGGCAGTGTTGATCGCAATTCTCGCAATTGGTTTATACATTTTTGTTCGATTCCGTGCATTGAGTTATTCGTTGGGTGCAACCATTGCACTTGCGCATGATACTATTATTACACTGGGCGCCTTCTCATTGTTATACAGTATTATGCCTTTCTCGATGGAAATTGACCAGGCATTTATAGCGGCCATTCTTACGGTAGTTGGTTATTCGGTAAACGACACGGTGATCATCTTCGACCGTATTCGTGAGTTCATTGGATTGTATCCAAAACGAGAACGTGCAACTGTAATGAACGAATCAATAAATGCAATGATTAGTCGTACCTTTAGTACTTCGTTCAGTACCATCCTGGTATTGCTCATTATCTTTATCTTTGGTGGTGAAACAATTCGTGGATTTATCTTTGCAATGCTGTTTGGTATTGTAGTAGGTACTTATTCCTCCATATTTGTAGCTGCACCTGTTACGTACGAGATTTACAAGAGAAAAGCACAGAAAGAAGAACTCCCAAAATAAGTTTTTTAGATTTCCGATTTTTATAAAAGCAAGAAAGTCCGCTCTGTTACAGAAGCGGACTTTTTTTTAATGATTAATGATTAATGATTAATGATTGTTTTTGTCGTCTTTCAGAAAGTCGAGAATAAACTTAGTAAGGATATCAATTGCAATATGGTTGTTTCCTCCCTGTGGTACAATGATGTTGGCGAAGCGCTTGGTGGGTTCAATAAATTGTTCGTGCATAGGTTTAACGGTTTGCTCGTAACGCTCCATCACTTTGTTCACCGATCGTCCCCGCTCTACAATATCGCGGTTGATTACCCGAATGAGCCTGTCATCAGCATCAGCATCAACAAATACCCTGAGGTTAAGTAATTCCCTCAACTCAGGATTGGTGAGGACCAGAATACCTTCCACAATTACTACCTTACATGGCTTTACGGGTATGGTCTCGACGGCTCGTGTACAGGTGAGATAGGAGTAAATAGGTTGATCGATGCTGTTGCCTTCTTTTAACTGTTTAAGGTGTTCGACCAGCAATTCCCATTCGATGGAGTCGGGATGGTCGAAGTTCATTTCGAGCCTTTCTTCCAGGGGTTTATCACTACTGTCTTTGTAGTAGGAATCCTGGGGTAGAATAACTACCTGGTTTTTGGGTAAACGCTGCTGAATTTTTTTGACCACCGTTGTTTTTCCGGAGCCGGTACCTCCTGCAATGCCAATTATCAACATAAAGATTTAATTTTTCTGCGAAAGTACTTTTTTTACCCTGAATCTGAAAACAATGACAGGGTAAATTTGCATGCAATCAACTATTTTTATTACTTTGCGTGTAATTACTGCAACCATGAAACACTTTCGCATAATTTTCCTGATTTACTGTATCTCATACATTCAGTTTGCACCGGGACAGGATTTCACCCCCATTGTTAAGCAATTCGGTAAAAACGATTATCAGGCATCTAACCAAAACTGGTCTGTTACGCAGGATCGAAACGGGATTATGTATTTTGGTAACAACCTGGGGCTGCTTGAATTTGATGGTTCGATGTGGGAAATCTATCGTATGCCACAAAATAAGTTGGTGCGTTCGGTGCTTGCGGCCGACGATGGTCGTATTTTCGCCGGTTCGTTTGAGGAGTTCGGATTTTTTGAACGGCAGGCGAATGGAAAGCTTGTATATAGTTCTTTATCCATGCAGTTAAAGGACTATACAATGACCAATGATGAAATCTGGACCATCACTATCCTTGGTAAAAAAGTTATATTTCAATCGTTTACATCCTATTTTATATATGAGAATGGTTCTGTTAAAGGATACCGCCAGCCTGTCACTTTTCTCTTCTTCAGCAACCATAAAAACAATATTTTTGTTCACACCACTCAGTATGGCTATTGCCGCCTCGATTTAAACCAGCACAAACTAATTCCCGTAAATCAGCAACCTGTTAAGGGCGCAATACTCAGTCTTCTTAGTTTTTCTGATGGCCGGACCATTGCAGTAACGCGTAATGATGGCCTTTATGAGTACGATGGAAGTACATTCAGACGTTTTGTAACCAGCGATGAGGCTTTATTTGCATCCATCGAAATCAATAAAGCACTTATCACACCCGATGACCAGCTGATACTGGGTACTATTCGCCATGGTGTAGTGACTTTTGATGCAAAAGGGCGAAAACGCTGGACACTCAACCGTTCCAATGTATTGCAAAACAACACTGTGTTGGGAATTACTTCCGACGATGCAGGGAATGTGTGGCTGGCACTCGATAAAGGCATTGCTTTTGTTCAGACCAATTCAGTATTGCAATTTATCAATTCTTTTGCTCCACCGGTTGGTGCAGTATACGATGTGGGTTATGAATCATCAACAGTTTACCTTGGAACAAATCAGGGATTGTTTGCCGGAACGTTCAAATCCGGAAGTGTTGAAAACCTTATCCCGTTCAATGAAATTAAAGGTCAGGTATGGGATATCAGTAGTTTTGATGGTCAATTGTTGATAGGGAATAATGATGCTACCTTCAGCATAAAAGATGGTAATTTGAAGCGTTTGTCACCTGTTCAGGGTGGTATGTGTATGGCACGAGGCGTCATTCATGGTCAGGAGGTGCTGGTACAGGGAACCTATACTCAGCTTTGTGTATATCAACGTCGGGGACGTGAATGGGTATTTATGCATACAGTTGATGGGTTTGTAAATCCCATTCGTTACCTGGAAATTGATTATACCGGACGCATTTGGGCATCGCACCTGCATCAGGGATTATATGCGATACAATTGAATCCTGATTTGCGTACTATAGACGATTTGAAGGCTTATTCCTCTCTGGATGGGAAGAATAAATACAATATTAATGTGTTTTCCATCAACAATCGTGTGGTATTTACCGATCATCATCGTTTTTACACGTATGACGATATTTCCGGAAAAATAATCGTGTATAATGAACTGAACGCATCCTTAGGACTTGCATCACGGGCATACCGCATAGTGAAATTCAAAGCCGATACCTATTGGTTAATAAGGGATACTGAGGCTTCCTTGTATAGCATAAAGCCGGGTGCAACCAGACTATTGGATGTAGTCCATTATTCCGACTTTAAAAGTCAAACCGTCGATGATTATCAGAATATTATACCCTTTGCCGATGATTGGTGCTTTATTACCCTTGAAAACGGACTGGCTTTGTATCGCTTAAATTCAACCAGGTTAACTACCGGCAGACCAATTCGTTTGCAGTTGAAGCAACTTACAATTTCAGATGCGAGAATGCAAAACCAGGAGTCGTTGGATTTGACACAGGAAAAACCAGACATTCCCAATGTGAAAAATAATCTGACGTTTCAGGTATATTATCCAGATTATTCTCAGATGAATAACCTGCGTTTTAGTTATTTGCTTGAAGGAAGGGATAAAGTCTGGACCGAACCTGTTGCCAGTACCAAAAAAGCATATAGTTTTTTACCCTATGGTAAGTACCAGCTTCAAATTAATGTTTCCACAAGCAGTGGGCAGCACCTGTCATCTTTTAGCTATGTTTTTGAAGTTGAACCTCCCTTTTACTGGAGCGTTCTGGCCCGTTTTGTTTACATACTGTTAATATTGTTGCTTATATATGGTATTTTTCTTGCGATACGAAAGCGCTATCATAAGAAGCACCTCGCTCTTCAAAAGACGCAGGAAGAAAAACAAAAAAAAGAAATTGAGAAACGTGAACAGGAGATTGTAGCTCTTAAAAACGAAAAGCTAGAGGCTGAACTTACCCTTAAAAGCAAGGAACTGGCCGAATCCACCATGTCGCTCATCAATAAGAATGAGATGCTTGCACGTATCAAAGAAGAGGTAAGTCGTCAGAAAGAAGCACTGGGCAGTCAGTATCCGAATAAATACTACGACAAACTGGTGCGTATGATCGATGAAAATATTGGCTCGGAAGATGACTGGTTACGCTTCCAGGCAAATTTCGATCGTATTCATGAAAACTTCTTTCGAAATTTACACCGTGATTTTCCCGATCTGACGGCCAACGATCTTCGTTTCTGCGCCTATCTGCGCTTAAATCTATCCAGTAAAGACATAGCGCATCTCATGAATATCTCGTTAAAGGGGGTGGAAGTGGCCCGGTATCGAATACGAAAAAAAATTAACCTTCCATCTCATAAAAGTTTGACTGAATTTATGATAGAATTTAAGTAACACCGAAGAATCTGATTTAGGAAATAGTGCTTATTTAACAGATTGAAATACAGTGTTTAATGATGGGTTTTTTGTTTGTTGTAGGGGTAAAAAGGGGTTCCCCTTTCCGGATTTTTTTTAATGTAGTGATGATATGGGGTTAAAAGATTTGCAAATCTGTTTACTGATAGTCTATATTTGCCCTCATCAACAATACACCAAAAAACATGAAACACATTTCCCTCATTTTGTTTATTACTGTTTTTTTAATTGCAGCCTGTACACCTTCAGTAAACAACACCGACGCTCGTCTTGATAAGCGTGTCGATTCGGTATTGCAACTGATGACTCTGGAGGAAAAGATAGGACAGATGGTTTTGTATACCTCCGATTGGGATGTTACAGGCCCAACACTTCGTGAAAACTACCTTGATGATATTCGTAAAGGACATTGTGGTAATATCTTCAACGCACATACTGTAGCCTATACGCGTCAACTCCAGAAAATTGCGGTCGAAGAATCACGCTTAGGTATTCCGTTGTTATTTGGCTATGATGTAATACATGGTCACAAAACTATTTTCCCAATTTCGCTGGGTGAAGCGGCTTCGTGGGATACCACAGCTTTAGAGCTATCGGCTCGTGTGTCGGCCATTGAAGCAGCTGCTTCGGGACTACACTGGACATTTGCTCCCATGGTGGATGTTTCTGTTGACCCCCGTTGGGGACGGGTGTCGGAAGGAGCAGGTGAAGACCCATTCCTGGGCTCGGTAATTGCCCGTGCCCGCGTTCGTGGCTTCCAGGGTCCTTCCAATGATTTGTCGGATACGCTGACGGTGCTGGCCACTGTGAAGCATTTTGCAGCCTATGGCGCTCCTGAAGCCGGTCGCGATTACAATACTGTCGACATGTCGGAACGTGTGTTTAGAAGCATTTACCTTCCTCCCTATAGAGCAGCCATCGATGCCGGTGCGCTCAGCGTGATGACTTCCTTCAACGAGCTCGATGGGGTTCCTGCTACCGGAAGTCGTTATCTGTTAACCGATTTGCTGCGCACAGAACTTGGATTTAAAGGTTTTGTGGTGACTGATTATACCTCTATCAATGAAATGGTGGACCACGGAGTGGCAGCCAACTTTGCTGAAGCTGGTTTACTGGCTATACATGCAGGAGTAGATATGGATATGCAGGGTGAGGTGTACTTCAATTTTCTGAAAAAACAAGTAGAAGAAGGGCTGGTAAGTGAAAAACTTATCGATGAAGCAGTACGTCGGGTATTGAAAGTTAAATTCATGCTTGGGCTGTTCGATGACCCCTATCGCTATTGCTCTGAAGAACGTGAAAAACGCTATGTGTATGCACCTGAACATCTCGATGCAGCACTTGATGTTGCCCGGAAATCGATGGTGTTGCTCAAAAATGATAATCAACTGTTACCGCTGAAAAAGGGTGAAAAGATTGCTGTGTTGGGCGAACTGGCTGCATCAACACGAGATATGCTTGGCTCGTGGAAAGCTGCAGGCGACTGGGATTTTATGCAATCGACTCTCGATGTCCTACGCGAATACAATGGTGAAAAAAATGTCATCTATGCCGAAGGTGCAAAAAAAACGGGTGACGACAGGAGTGGTTTTGCCGCAGCCTTATCCGCAGTCCGCAAGGCCGATAAAGTGGTGATGGTGATTGGCGAAGACTGGGATTGGTCGGGCGAAGCTGCCAGTCGTACCAGTATTCAGGTGCCCGGTGTTCAAACCGAACTGCTCGCAGCAGTGAAGAAGCTCGGAAAACCGGTGGTTGTAGTGCTCATGAATGGCCGTCCGCTTGATCTATCGCGCGAACATCTGTTGGCAGATGCTATACTCGAAGCCTGGTACCCGGGAACCATGGGTGGAAAAGCTATTACCCAGGTGCTTTATGGTGAATACAATCCTTCGGGAAAATTGCCCATGACGTTTCCTGTGAACGTTGGTCAGGTGCCTCTTTATTATTATGCGAAAAATACCGGTCGGCCTATATATTTGCCTAATCCAAAATACAAATCGAGATACATTGATGCTCCCAACGATCCACTGTACCCTTTCGGTTTCGGTTTAAGTTACACCCGTTTCGAATATTCTGCTCTGAAACTTGATTCAAAACAACTGACTGCTGAGGGGCAACTAAAAGCATCGGTTACTGTTACTAATTCAGGTGCTTACGATGGGGTGGAAATTGTGCAATGGTACGTACGCGACCTGGTTGGAAGTGTAACGCGACCTGTAAAGGAATTGAAAGGCTTTAACCGCATCGAACTTAAAGCCGGCGAATCGAAGGTTGTAGAGTTTTTACTCACTCCGTCACAACTTGCCTTCTACCGTCAGGATATGAGTTTCGGGACCGAACCAGGTGATTTTAAACTTTTTGTGGGAGGAAATTCACGCGATGTGCTTGAAGCTCCATTTGTGCTGAAGTAATTTCTATCAAAAAGTATTTTGCAATGAAAACAAATTTAACAACTACACTCATTTTCCTTTGTGTGGTACTACTTCCACTTCAGGCTAAGATGTTTCATGTCCCTCATGGAATGAAGGCCGATGCTTATCCTGCCCATGTGGAACTCAGGTGGAAAAACAACACGGGTTTTACCTACGAAATTTTTCGTTCGGTGGAAGGTGCCCCCTTTGTACAATGTGGAGAAACCAGCTGTGATTATTTCCTGGATTTCTTTGGAAAACCGGTGACTAAATCAACCCCGTTTACCTATCGCTTGTTGCCAAAGGGTTTGAAAGTCGACGAGCAAAGATTGAAAGCGCTTGAAATCAAGGTACAGGTGAATCCTGCCAGCGACGATGCCCTGCGTGACATGCTCCAACGTTATACCACACGTTATTTCTACGACTTTGCAGAACCCACTACCGGCATGGCACGTGAGCGCAGCAACGATACCAACGGCGAAATTGTCACAACCGGCGGAACAGGTTTCGGAATTATGGCACTGGTGGCTGCTGCCGAACGAGACTATTATCCCCGTAAAGATATCGTTCATCTCATTTCCCGCATGGTAGGTTTTCTCGAAAAAGCAGAACGCTTTCACGGTGCCTGGGCACATTGGTACGATGCACGTACCGGTAAGCCATTTAGTTTCTCAGCCTATGATGATGGAGGCGATCTGGTGGAGACAGCCTTGTTGATGCAGGGGTTGCTTACTGCTAAGTCTTATTTCAGCAAAGGCACTTCTGATGAGCAATTGTTAAGTCAGCGTATAAACAAACTCTGGGAAACCATTGATTGGAACTGGTACACCCGCGGAACTGATTCTCTGTACTGGCATTGGTCGAAAAACCACGGCTGGAAGATGAATCACCGAATCAAAGGTTTCGATGAAACGCTGATTACCTATGTGTTGGCTGCTTCGTCGCCTACATTCCCTGTTACAGCTAATGTGTATGAAGCCAGCTTTAAAACATCTCCCTATTTTCTGAATGGTAAATCCTATTATGGCATTCGTCTGGATTTGGGAATGGACATGGGCGGACCGTTGTTCTTTACCCATTATTCTTTTCTGGGACTTAATCCCAATGGTCTCAGCGATCGACATACCAATTATTTTGAACGAAACAGGGCGCATACGCTCATACATCGTGCCTACGCTATCGATAATCCTAAGCAACACAAAGGATATGGTTCGCAGCTATGGGGATTCACATCATCCGACGATCCGCTGGTTGGGTACAGTTCGCACCATCCCGGAACCAACGCTGATAACGGCACGGTATCGCCCACAGCTGCGCTTTCGTCGATAGTGTATACACCGGAAGAAAGCATGGAAGTTCTTCGGTATTTGTATTACGAAAAAGGAAAACAATTGTTTGGAAAATATGGATTTTACGATGCCTATAATCCGGGTATGCCCGAAGGACAACAGGTGGTTCGTAGTTACCTGGCTATCGATCAGGGTCCTATCGCTGTGATGACCGAGAATTACAGGAGCGGTTTGCTTTGGAAACAATTTATGCAACTTCCCGAAATACGACAAGGACTCGTCAACCTCGGTTTTTCATTTCCCTGATACGGATGTAATTCATACTAAATAAACCATTATAAAAACACAAAACATGAAGCAATTCAACTTAATTTTGATGCTATTTCTGTTGTATGGTACGGTACTCAGTGCTCAAAACCTGACGGTTCGGGGTACAGTGTACGATAAAACTACCAACGAAAGTCTGATTGGTGTCAGCGTACGTGTTGACGGCACCACTCTGGGTACCATTACCGACTTCAACGGAAATTACCAGCTGGAGAATGTTACACGTGGTGCACAACTGATTTTCAGCTATGTGGGAATGAAACCTGCCCGCCGGGAAGTTTCAGGCTCATCAACGATTGATGTTTACCTCGAATCGGAGACCAAAGATCTCGACGAAGTGATTGTGGTAGGTTATGGTACTGCACGCAAGCGCGACCTCACCGGTTCGATAGTTTCCATCAGTGGCGAAAGTCTGAAAACCTCACCCGACTACAATCCTGTGAAAGCCTTACAGGGAAAAGTTCCCGGATTATTGGTTACCAATAGCGGTGCTGCAGGTGGTAGTCCGACCGTAAGATTACGCGGTGTGGCCACAACCTATGCCGACACGAAACCACTGTATGTAGTTGATGGGATGTTTATTGATAATATTGATTTTGTTAATCCCAATGACATCACATCTATAGAAGTATTGAAAGATCCCTCTTCATTGGCAATTTTCGGGGTTCAGGGTGCAAATGGTGTAATTATCGTAACAACAAAACGTTCTGAAACGGGAAGGATGAATGTTAGCTACGACGGTTATGCCGGGATGCAGACCCTTCACAACCGCGATCGGGTTTCGTTAACGAATGCCGATGATTTCACGATGCTTTACAACGAACAGCTCAAAAACGGGAATCCATCAGCAACGCCCTGGGTAGGCGATTTGCTGGGTGGCGGTACCGACTGGCAATCACTGATTTTTCAAAATGCCCTCATTACCAATCACGGAGTAAGTGTCAGCAATGCTACCGATAAATCGAGTTCGGTATTTTCGCTGGGTTATTTCAAACAGGATGGTGTTGTAAAGTACAATGCCTATCAACGGTTCAACGGTCGCTGGGCAGGTGATTATGAAGTGGCGCCATTCCTTAAACTCGGTGGAAATGTAACCCTTAGCCGATGGAATTCGAATCCGGCAACCGCCAATGTGAGCAATGCGGTGCGTGCATTGCCTACTTATCAGCCCTATGCGCCTGTCGAAGATCATGATCCAAAGAACATAGGCAGCTATTACACGCCTTCGCCGGGTATCCAGAAAGACGTTGCTAATCCTGTTGCTGTGATGGAAATAAACAAGGGAAATTCGCAAAGCTATGGCTACCGGACAGTTGGAAATGTGTATGCTGATTTTAAATTTCTGAAGGATTTCTCCTTTAAAATAACCGGATACGGCGATGTAGGCATCAATCAGGGAAGTAATTATTCTCCCCGCTTTGATGTAAATAATTCCACTACCAATTCATCACATAAAAGCGAAAAAACATCTTTCAGCCGATCGAATGCCGAATACACCAAGTACCAGGTGGATATGATTCTGAATTACGCTAAGAATGTAGCAGAACACCGTATCTCGGCCATGGCTGGTTACACAGCCCGTGTACAGGAAAGTCAGGGCTTCAGTACCGCTTCCGATACGCTGATCAATGCAAGCTACTGGACTATTCCGGAAGATATGCGCATGCTGAGCCTCGGGTCGCCGCTGAACAAACGCAATGGTGACTGGTACGAAGCCGAATCCTTTATTTCGTACCTGGGACGTGTGAACTACAATTATGCCGATCGTTACCTGATGTCGGTTACCTTCCGCGCCGATGGTTCCTCAAAATTTTCGCCATCGAAACGCTGGGGATATTTTCCATCGGTAGGGATAGCCTGGATAGCATCTGAAGAGGACTTCTTTGCTTCGTTAAAGGAAAAAGTGGATTACCTGAAAGTGAAAAGTTCGTGGGGTATGCTTGGGAATGATAAAATCGGAAATTACCTTTATTTCCCGACCATCAACCCGGTAGGACAGCAAATTATTGTCGATGGGAAAACCTATTATCTGCCCACTGTAAGCAATCTGGTGGATGAAAATATCCACTGGGAAGTAGTGAATGGTTTTGACCTTGGGATTGAAAGTCGACTGATAGACAGCAGGATGACCCTGGAGTTGGGTTATTATACCAAAACCACCAACGATCTGCTGGCTTATGTGGAGCCTTCGGTATCGGTAGGTGCAGGTTTTGAAATTACCAATGCCGGTTCCATTCGTAACAGTGGACTTGAGTTTATCCTTGGGTGGAAAGATAAAATCGGGAAGTTGAATTATAATCTGAGTCTCAATGGAGCTACTCTCCATAATGAAGTGCTGGAGTTGGGCAATCAGAACAATTACATTGTTTCGGGAACCTATCACCGCACCGCTGTGGGACATCCTGTCGGAGCTATTTTCGGTTATGTTCAGGATGGCATTTTCCAGACTCAGACCGAGATAGATGCAGCACCGAAGACATCCTGGGTGTCGAAACCAGGTGATATCAGTTATAAGGATATTACAGGCGATGGACGTATAACTGATGCCGACCGTGATTTTATCGGGAGCACCATTCCTACTTTCACCTATGGTTTTTCAGTAGGATTAAATTACGATGCAATCGATTTTAGTATGGATTTTAACGGGCTAACAGGAACACATATTATTAACACAAAGAAACTTCCCTCCTTTGCGCAGTTTAATTATTATTCGACAGCACTCAATCGCTGGCATGGTCAGGGTACATCCACTCAAGAGCCTATTCTGGAGGCATCGCGTTCGCACAACTACCTTCCTTCGACCAATCTGCTCGAAAGTGGCGATTATTTCCGATTGAGGGCTGTGCAGGTGGGGTATACGTTGCCAACGTTTAAAACTGCATCGGCAGGCATCGGAAAAATAAGGGTTTTTGCCAATGCGCAAAATCCGCTGACCTTCCGAAAGAATACGGGCTTCACTCCTGAAATCGGAGGAAGCATTCTGAGTGGTAATGTTGACGATGGCGGTACTTATCCGCTTCCGGCTACCTATACCTTTGGTTTAACTGTTAATTTCTAAAAAAAAAGTAAAGTAGTTATGAAGAAACTAATAATATTTTTCAGTTTACTAGTACTGATCGTTTCCTGTTCCGATGATTTTCTGGAACGTTATCCAAAGGGAAGATGGCACCATGCTAATTATACCGCCACCGACTCGCTCGACATAAGTATCCTGGTGGAGGCCAAGCTGGGTCAATCCTATGCCAAACTACGTAATTTCTGGTTTAGTTGGGCAGGTTTGGCCATGCACAATTACACCACTCCCGATGTGGAAAAAGGGAGTACGCCGAGTGATGGGTCAAATGTGGCTCCCTTTAAAGCAATGAGCTATACAGCAGATTCTGAGCCACTCAGGCAGTATTACACCGAATGCTATAATGCCATTTATTTTGCTAACGAAGCGCTGGTACTGGCTAATTCGATGGCTGATACAGTGGCTAAGAAAAACAGACTGATGGCCGAATCGTTGTTTATGCGATCGGTGATGTACTACAGGTTGGCCCAGGCTTTTGGTGGAGTTCCTTATGTGGATAAGGTATTATCACAAACCGACAAAACTCCTGCACGTTCGTCACGTGAGCAAATTTGGGGACATATAGAGCGGGATTTGAAATGGGCAGTTCAGTACCTACCCACACGACAGGTGTTGAATGCTGAAAATGGTTCCCGTCGTATTTCACAAAATGCTGCCCGTGCTGTACTTGCAAAAGTGTACCTTTATCAGAAACGCTGGTCGGACGTAACAGCCCAGACAGCTCTGATAATTTCTTCCGGGGATAACGACCTGACAACACCGTATGCCGATATTTTTTCCGAAGCCCGTGAATATGGTCCTGAATCGGTGTTTGAAGTGTATTGCGAACGTCGACCATCGGAACAAATTAACATTGGCAGCCAGCACAACCAGATACAGGGCTTTCGTGGAATACCTAATCTGGGATGGGGCTTCAACTCGCCCAGTCAGGTGTTGATAGCCGCTTATGAACCCGGTGATCCCCGTAAGGCAGCGTCGGTGATACAGGATGGTGATACGCTCGATGGACGCAAGTCGAAGGCCGATGCAGCCTCCTATAAGTTCTTCAACCGCAAAGCCTATGTGCGATTGTCGGAACGGGAGTTGTACGGTCGTGGATCCGACCCACAGGGCTATTGGTCGAATATTCGTATTATCCGCTATGCAGATGTATTGTTGATGCATGCCGAAGCATCGCTGGAAGCTGGCAATATTCAGGAAGCACTGGATAAACTCGAAATGGTACGGGCCCGTGCACGTGGTGGAAACAGCGCTGTTTTGCCACGGGTTACAACAACTAATGCCGCTGAGTTGCGTCAGAAAATCCGTTTCGAACGTCGAATTGAGCTGGCCATGGAGTGGGAACGCTTCTTCGATTTGGTACGATGGGAGGAAGCCAAAGACGTCATACCCGGATTTGTATCCGGCAAGCACGAATTGTTCCCCATTCCTCAAACCGAAATTGATAAATCGGAAGGACTTGTGACACAAAATCCTAATTATTAACTTTTTGACATTCAACCATGCATAAGCTCGTCGTTTTTTTGCTGTTCGTTGCACTTTTCGCTTGTAAAGACGATAAAGTGCCCACCATTGTCGTGGTGAAAAACGACGAGACCTTTGCACCGGATAAAGTCAGGACACTGATGGACAAATGGCAACGGGCTACATTTGGCTTTTTCTATCAGGGTGCTTCGCCTACAGGTCTGGCACTGGAAGGCAACGATAGAGGCGATGTGGTGACCACCGGAGGTACAGGATTCGGGATCATGGCGCTCATTGTGGGAGCCGAGCGGGGATACATTTCCCGTACCCAGGCAGCCACTCAGCTACAAAAGATTGTTCGCTTCCTGGGCAAAGCCGAACGTTTCAAAGGAGCCTGGTCGCATTGGTATAATCCCGATGGAACTGCTCATCCATTTGGGAATCAGGTGAAAACCGGCGATTTAATTGAAACAGGTTTCCTGATGGCAGGATTACTCACCGCACAGGAGTATTTTACGCAAAATGACGGTATTGAAAAGGAAATCCGTGATTCAGTGATTTCTTTCTCGAATACCGTAAACTGGAAAGCCTATACCAACGGCCAGGATGTTTTGTACTGGCTGTGGTATTCGCAGGATAACCGTTACGAACTGCCCATCCGCGGATGGCATGAGGGATGGATTACCTACCTTTTGGCTTTGGCAGCTCCCGAACCACATGCTATCAGCACATCGGTGTACGAAAATGGTTGGAGCCGTAATGGTGGCGTCGTATATCCCTCCCGGAAATTTTATGGCTATGAACTACCAATGGGCGAGGAGTATGGCGGACCGATGTTTTTTGCTCATTATTCATTCCTGGGTGTGGATCCGCAACGGCTCGAAGATCAGCGGGTGAATTACTGGAATCAGAATGTAGCTCATACGATGATCAACCGGCATTACTGTGTTTATGAGGCTCCGAAAGAGTTTAAGTACGGTGTTTCGGACTGGGGACTCACGGCCTGTTACGGTGCCCGTCCACCGCTTTGGAACTACAGTGCACGTTCGCCCCGCAACGATGATGGAGTGATAGCGCCTACAGCAGCACTGGGTTCGTTTCCCTATACGCCTTTTTACAGCACACAGGTATTGATGCGGCTCGACGAATATTCCCTGGCACATGGTACGTATGGTTTTGCCGATGCCTATAGCCCGGGTACTTCCACTTCTGAAAAGAAACACCTGGCGATTGATCAGGGTCCTATTGTGGTGATGATGGAGAATTACCGAAGTGGACTTATCTGGAATCTGTTGATGAAAAGCGAAGTCATTCGAAGCGCACTGCAGCGGGCAGGAGTAAAAGAGCGTCCCGCCTATGCAGATGGTTTTGTACGGGTAATGTCCAATATTGCAACTAATGAATACGATTTAATGAGACATCCCGATCGGGGAATTTACGAAATCGATTTATTTTCGTCGGTTAAGGGCCAAGCCCACCTGCAGTTTAAAAATGCAGATGGTGTGATGGCTAAGGATACCACATTTGCTGTTAATGCAGGTGAACATCGGTTTTCGATGGGAGTTAATAGTAAAATAATTAGTGGAAAACGTTACACGGTTACATTAACGACACCTTCGGGTGCCGCATCAGTACTTACCTTACGATTACGATAATTTTTTTCAAGTATATAAAACAACAATCTATTTCAAGTATTAATTCCTTAAATTATCTGATTTATGAAACAAATTTTTACTTTTTTGGCGATGATACTGCTGAGCAGTTTCCTTGCAACAGGTCAGCAATTGCAGACTTTTGTGCTAGATGATTTTGAAAACGGTCAGGTGAACTTCACCGAAACAGTGAACATTAACCCTCCGGCACATTTCGATGCAGATATTGTGGATAATCCTGTGAAAGCAGGGTTGAACACCAGTAACAAAGTATGGCGCTGGAGTCGTTTCGATGCCGAAGCGGATAACAAGGTGTGGGCTGGTTTTTATTCTGTTCTGAAAAATGAAATTCCATCAGGATATCACCGGATTGAAATTAAGTACCTCCGTACTAATGCTACTTCACAAATTAAAATCAAACCCGAGGGAGCAGTTACCAAAGAACTTGCTTCCGAGGCCCCGGCTTCTAAAACCAATGAATGGGAGGTAATTCAGTTCGATATTTACAAAGCTGGAATTAAAAACATTCGGGTATTTGGATTTTTTCCGGATTTTTACGAACCAATCAATCCCAATGCTGTGGTGTATGTGGATGATATTACGATTGTTTTCGATCCATCGGTAATACCTCCTCCGCCCCCAACTTCCATCACATTGTTCGAAAATAGTGCCAGCGACCGTTTCCACGATCAGAGTTGGTCGTTCAAATCGGGAGGAAGTACCCTGGTACAAGAACATTGGGAAGGACCAGCTGTACCAAACGGAGATAAACTTCCTGCGGTAACCACACCGGTGAAAAGTGCCCCGAATGCGTTAAAGCTGCAGTGGAAATCGGTGGAAGGTGGTGACTGGGGAGCATTGGTAGCTTCTCCGGGATGGACAGTACACGACGTGCGCACTATGAATAACTTCCATATGTGGGTAAATAGTCCGGTGGCCATGACTGCAGCAGAAATGCCAAAGTTGTACTTTGAAGCTTCGGCTGGAAATCCTAATAAAACAGGAAAAATCAATATGGGTAATTACCTGAATGCATTACCCGCCAATACCTGGACAGAAGTTATCATTCCCCTGGCCGATTTCTGGGCTGCCGATGCTGCTTTCACTAGTCAGGAATTTGTAAAAGGGTTGTTCTTCGGACAAAATACTGCCGACAATGTGGAACACATTTTATATGTTGATGATCTCAGTTTTAAAAAAATAGTTCATCCTGCTCCTGTGAAATTGTTTGACAACAGTGCCAACGACCGTTTCCACGATCAAAGCTGGTCGTTTAAGGAAGGTGGAAGTACACTGGTTCAGGAACATTGGGAAGGACCGGCTGTTCCTAATGGTGATAAACTTCCTGCAGTTACATCACCTGTAAAGAGTGCACCCAATGCGTTGAAGCTCCAGTGGAAATCGGCCGAAGGTGGCAACTGGGCCGCTTTAGTTGCATCGGTAGGATGGACAGCTCACGATATTACCAACATGACTCACATCCAGTTCTGGTTCAATTCGCCGGATGAGTTGCAAGGAACAGCACTTCCCCGGATTTACCTTGAAAGTCACAGTGGTAGTCCTAAAACAACCGGAAAAGTGGCGTTGGGTAACTACATAACAAAATTGGAAGCAAATGTTTGGACGGCAATTAAAGTGCCATTGGCCGATTTGTATGCCGGGGCTCCAACATTTACTGCTAAGGATGTTGTAAAAGGAGTATTCTTTGAGCAAAATGCGGCAGATAATATTGAGCATACCTTGTACGTTGATGAAATAAGCTTCGTATATGCAACCGCTACCGGTGCTGTTTTGATGGATTTTGGTCCTGCAGCAACCGCAACAGAAGGTAACTGGAACAATATTACCGGTCATCAGAATGCCAATATGTCGTTGATTGACGAACATGGTAATGCTACCGGTATTCAACTGAAAGTGACAGATCCTTTCTTTAACGGATATAATACAAATGGTACAAATGCCCCCACAGGAAATGCTGCTGTGTTCCCGAATTCGGCAACATCCGATAATTTCTTTGGCAACGGTGCCGTATGGGGTGCAACAGCTGCAAATCCTGCAGGTGTAATTACTTTCAGTGGTCTCGATGCAACAAAGAAATATTCTTTCACCATTTTTGCATCCCGCACAAGTGTCACAAATTTACGTGATGCACGGTACACTTTTGCCGGCTCCGGAGCTGCCAAGTCAGCTGTGCTAAACGCTTCCAACAATGTTTCCAACGTGGCAATTGTTGAGGAAGTAAGTCCTGATGCACAGGGAGTTATTACCTTTACAACAGAGGCGGGTCCTGAAAACAACAGCGCTGAAAAGTTCTACTTCCTGGGAGCAGTGAAAATGACAGTTTCGGGTGGAGAAACATCGGTTGAAAATCCACAGGCACCCCGCTTACAGGCATACTACAACGAGGGAATGCTTCGCACCGGCGACTATACCGGAAGAGTGCGTATCTTTAGTGTATCAGGAAGCCTCGTGGCCGATGTGCAGTCGGTATTTGGATACGCAAATGTTCGTCTGCAACAGGGAATCTACATAGTGAACACTGCCGAAGGTAATGTAAAGATTTCTATTCGTTAAATGATTGAATGATTAATTCAGGATGGGTGCGATTGAGAGAGCTGGCTCACTTGATTTCACCCATCCTTTTATACATAATTTTTCAGTAAAGGATGACCGCTAAATTAGCTATGTTATTGGATGTCCTTCTGATGTAAATAAAAATCTCCAATGAAAAAGCAATTTCTTTTCTTGATTATGCTGGTACTGAGTAGTTCAATAGCCGCTCAATATCCTCGTGCATCCCTTTGGACCGGTGCAATGGCCAATTTTGCTGCTGCCGATGCAGCGGGTGTTCCTTCAGGGGTTGTTTTATTTACAGGAAGTTCCACTTTTACGATGTGGAATAGCCTGGCTACTGATTTTCCCGAATCTAAAGTGCTGAACCGTGCATTTGGTGGATCGATGATGACTGATTTGATTTATTATTTTGGACAGGTAGTTGCACCCTATACACCACGGCAGGTGGTTTTATACGAAGGTGATAACGATTTACACGAAACATCGAAAACACCCGAAGAGTTCATGGAAGAAGTCGTTACAATGTGCCGCATGATCAATATTTATTATCCAAATGCACGAATTCTGTTGGTGTCGATAAAGCCCAGTCCATCACGCACATCCTCTTTTTCGAAATACAGAACTGCCAATACATTGATGCAGGAGTACGCTGCAAAGTATGCACACATCGATTTTGCCGATACCTGGAATCCCATGCTAAAAACGGATGGAAATCCGGAAACGTCCTATTTCTTATCCGATATGCTGCATATGAATGCCAGTGGATATGCTGTGTGGAAGAATGTATTGACTCCTTATATACTAAAAACCCCAACCAATCCGGGAGGTGGAGAGAGCACCGGGGCACTATTGATTGATTTTGGATCAACAAGTTCGCCCACTCAAGGCAACTGGAACAATATTCACGATCATCAGAATGCCAATCAGGAACTCATCGACGACGGAGGGAATTCCACCGGAATTAGACTGGCAATTACTGATCCGTTTTACAATGGGTTTAATACTGCCGGAGTAACGGCTGTAACCGGTGAAGCTGAAATCTTTCCTTCAACGGCAACTATGGATAATTTTTTCGGCCATGCTAATGCCTGGGGTTCCACTCCTGCAAACCCAACCGGAGTCATTCGACTGAGTGGATTGTCGCCTTCAAAATATTATAGTTTTACCGTTTTTGGTTCCCGTGCAGGTGCCTCCGATAACCGTGAAACCAAATACGAGTTTAAAGGGGCTGGCGATGCAGTTTTTTCGCTCCTGAATACTTCTTCTAACTCTTCACGGGTTGCTGTTACCAAAAACGTTCGCCCCGATTCTGAAGGAGTTATAACAATGACTGTTAGTGCAGGCCCTGCCAACGATCAGGCCGAGAAGTTTTTCTACCTGGGTGCAATGAAAATTCAAGTTTCTGATTTCCCTCTATCAGTTAAGTCCGACACTGAGATCCCGGTTATAAAAGTTTCATATCTTGGTAAGAAACT
>JANJXE010000532.1 GCA_024709185.1 Paludibacter sp. | reverse complement strand
GAAACAAAGAAGGATTGCCTGCGTCTCCTTTCAGAACAAATGGCTGGGATAATAGTATAAATATTCCTTTAAACTAATACATATTAATAATCAAATAATGAAAACAAATTCTTTTTTTTATCAAAAGATCGTAATTTTGAGTTTAACCCTATTTGTAACGGTAAATTCTCTCATAAGTCAAAAGTTTTTAAACCTGGTAAAATCAGATAATTCTGTTTCAACTTTTGACTTGTTTTCCTCAGAGGTCAGATTTTCTCCTTCAGGAGATTTATTAATTACACAAGGGACAGATGATCCAATTCAATTTCCATTTTCGATCAAAAATAAACTTCGGTTTAATGACTCGTTGACTTTTGAGGGTGTTAAAAGTATATCGGCATTTTTAAACACTAATTGTTTGACTTGTGATTTAATGGTTGCTGCCGGGTCCGAACTTGCAATAAACATGTCTAATTCATTAAAGTCCATCACTGTAGCTCCTGGGTCCAAACTTACCCTGAACAGCGGCCAAACTTTAACTGCCACCAACGGCATCACCCTGCAAAGCGATGCTTCTGGAACCGCTACTCTTAAAAACATCGGAACTTATAACGGAACAATTACCGCTCAGCAATACTTGGGATCAGCTCGCAACTGGTACGTATCGAGTCCGGTAAGCAGTGCATCGGCTCCGGCAAGTAATGTAGATTATTATTATGAGTATGTGGAAGCAGGGGATAATGATCCCACAGTCCAACCCGGCAGTTCAACTGTATATTGGAAAGGTTTAGTAACCGGAAGTCCTATGGCCGTTGGAAAAGGCTACATCGCCAAAGCCACTGCCGCATCAACCATTTCGTTTAGTGGTACACCCAACAATGGCGACATCACCACCCTTTTTGATCTGACCCGCAACGATGCCAAAGGTAAAGGTTTCAATCTGGCAGGCAATCCCTATCCTTCGTACATCGACTGGGCCGATGTGGCTGCAGCTAATCCAAATTTGGAGAATACCTTTTATTACCGTACTAAAAACACCAATCCTACCAATACTTACACTTTTGTCACTTACAATGGTGCAGGATCAGGTAGTTACGTAGTAAGTAATGGCTCACTTCCGGTCAATACTACCATCACCCGCTTAATCCCGCCCACACAAGCATTTTGGGTAAGGGTGAAAACAGGAACCAGTGCCACCAAAATGTATTTCAACAACGACATGCGCGAGCACCGCGATGATAACGGTAACCTGATTAAAGCTCCCCGACAGGATACACGCACCAGTGTTCGTTTGCAACTGCACTGTGGCACCCAAAACGATGAGTTGCTGATTTATCAGGATGCAGGAGCAAGCAATGATTACGATAGCTATGATTCGCCTAAAATGATGAACAACAGCACTTCAGTTCCCGACCTGTACAGCATCGCCG
>JANJXE010000284.1 GCA_024709185.1 Paludibacter sp. | reverse complement strand
ATGCTTGCAAGTGCATCCGACGAAGCGGATAGCAATGTGCCTTATGATGCCAGCTCACTTTTTAACGATGGAAGCTGGAACTCGTACAACACTCCATATAACCGGGGATGGCATTTTCTATATCAGGGAATTAACAATGCTTCTTTTTTTCTTCAACTATCAGACACTTCAACCAATAAAGCATTTGATTTCTTCAGGGATTATAAAAATTATCCCGATAACAAAGCAAAATACAATCGGTTTTTGGCAAATCTGAAAGCCTATCGCATTGACGCAAAGTTTTTTAAAGCTTACTTTCATTTTCAGTTATGGAAAATGTATGGGAATGTACCTATTGTAGACAAGGTACTTACCGAGGAAGAGGCGAAAAAATTAAAACAAGCTACAACAAATGAGATGATCAACTATATATCGGAAACACTCAACGAAGTTATCAGAGAGTTCGAAGAACTCGAAACAATGCCCGGTTCTGCTTATGTTAACGGGAAATGGGATGTTAGCAATTTAGGGCGTATTACCAGGGGTGCAGCGTTGGCACTCAAGTGTCGTATGTTTTTATATGCTGCCAGTCCTTTGTATAATGAGGGTGTATACAATAAAGTATGGTGTGATAGCGCAGCAAGAACAGCTGCAACGATCATCAATTCTAATCTCTACAGTGTGAATATTGGATATCGAAAGCTACAATTTAACCGCACAGCTGCAAACCCTGAGAATATTCTCGACAACCGCGTGGGAATTCTGGATAACAATCTGATGGAAACCTGGAATTATCCGAAAGGTGGTTTGTCGAAATATGTAAATGTTCCGGGAATTAATTCTAATGCAACCTGTCCGTCGCAAAATCTGGTGGATGCATATGATAAACTGCCTGGTTATTCGGATGCATATCCCTACGAAAAACGTGATTTCAGATTAAAGGCATCGATTTACTGTAACGGGGATTTCGTTAACGGGTCGCCTGTAGAAAGCTTCAGAGGCGGGAAGGATGGTATCGGAGAGAAAAATTCAACCACTACGGGCTACTATCTCAAGAAATTTGTCAACGATACTTTAACCCTTCCGGCAGGAACTACAGGTCCGCGCGTATGGTATATTTTCCGTTATGGTGAAGTATTATTAAACTATGCTGAAGCTATGTTCAATGCCTTTGGTAACGTAAAAAGAGCATATATTACTACCGGTGCCGACTTAAGCCCTGAAGATGCAATAAACATTGTACGTTTACGAGAAGGAAAAAATGCAGGGAATATGCCGGTATCGACACCACTTACCAACCAATTGATACGAAAAGAAAGACAGGTTGAATTAGCATTCGAAGGTCACCGGTTTTGGGATGTTCGTCGTTGGAAAATTGCATACACGACTGAAAATCAGCCATTACGTGGCATGAATATTACAATGAACAATGGGATGCCAGTATATAATCCCAACTATATTGTTGAAGATAGAAAGTTTAATGCAGGTATGGAATTGTTTCCTATTCCTTTCTCTGAAATGCACTTATATCCTGAATGGATACAAAACTGGTGGTAGAAGCCCCTGATGAGTTAAAACAATGTGTTGAAAATCAAATAATCAATAGATTATGAACAAAAAGATATTATTTTTAGTCCTTTTACCCATTTTTGCCTGGGTTGCCTGCAGTGAAGTTACTGTTGAAAATCCTATTGTAATAAAAGCCGGAATTGCCAAAAAAGGACAAGTACCTGATGATGTTGAAAAGCTATTTCAACTTGGTGATACTTTGGTATATCAGTTTGAGGTGATTTCCCCTGATGGTTTTGAAAAAATTGAATTTTCATCGTTTGCAGGTGTGGGTGTCAATCAAAAGGCTCCTGTCGTGCTTTCAAAGGTTGAAAATCTGTCAGGAACAACCTGGATCCTGGTTGATACTATTGAGAATATTCAGGAAGATGTACGCTATTCAGTTTATGTACAGGATTTAAACCGTCAATATAAATCGATGAAAATAAATGCTTATCTGGATGTTTCCCGGTATTTATCAACAACATTATACGATGGATTAACCAATGGGACTTCCAAAACATTTATCAACGTCGAATCAGGGCGTACATTTTATATTGCAAATACAATAGGGGATCCGGCCGGAATCGATTTTGGATTTACCTATATGGAAAATAAATCTAATGTGTTGGCAGCTTTGGTTTCGTTTGATGCATATTGGTATACTGGTAATTATGCTACTGTTGCCAATGATCTCAATCAACCTGTGACTTTCCGTAAATCGCCTTCAGCGAACGTATCTTCTTCAACCTGGATCAAAAGCAAGGTTAAAAATGCCAATGATTTAAAGGTTCTGTTTGATTCAGCAGTTCCTTATTCTTCGGTTTTACCTTTGTTACCTGATGAAAAAGCTGCTGTAAATCTTAAAGCCAGAGATGTAGTGGCATTTAAAACTGCTGATGGCCGATATGGATTGCTTCAGGTGATTTCGGTGGATACCAAAAGTGGATCACCAGCTAACACTCAAAAAATTACTTTTGCAATGGTTGTAGAGAAAAAATTACAATAAACAATTAATTAACATGAAACTGAAAGGATATAGAAGAAAAAAGAGTTTATGGTCGATTGTGTCGATATTGCTCGTTTTGATGGGTTTAATAGTACTTCAGTCCTGTAATGATAATATTGCCGTTCCACCCCGGATTAAAGTAATGGTAAACGGTAATGACATAACAGAGTCTCCTTTACTAAAGGCCACTGCGGGTACACGTTTTGAATATAGTTTTGAAATAACAGCTGATGTACCGATTGATAATCTGAAGACCATAATATTTGATGTTTCGGTACCTACAAAAAAGATTTCAAAAGAGCAATTGGTTGGAGGTCAAACCTCATCTACTTCCGAAGTTGTGAAGGGAGTGTTTTTTCTGAACTATGATACAGAGATAAAACTTGTAGTAAAAGATTTAGATGGAAATGAAGTGGCTAAATCGTTTACAGTAATTGTTGAATAATGAGTTTAAGCAAAGTAATATGAAAAAAACAGTAGCTTATCTTTTAATAATGACATTTGTGGCTTGTAGTGAACAAATGCCCGTGCAGCTTTCGTATGAAGATATTTACGGATATCCATATTCATCCAGACCTACCCCCTCAAATGGTTCGTTTTTTATAAAGTTGGCAAATCAGCTTACTTTTCAGGAATCTGACAAAACTGATTCTACTGCTACTTATTCAATAGTTACAACTGGTGCTTCTCCAGGTTTTACAACAGCAAGAATCGGAGGTGTTCTTAACTCATCGGCCTCAGTGTTGAGTTTTATGTACAAAACTGACAAAGCAATTACTCCAACTATTATTCTTGATGTAACCAAGGCTAACGCAACAGGTAAAATGGCCCCCATGACCGTAAGCTCCGAATGGAAAGAGTATTCATGGGATCTGGGATCATCGCAGGGACTAATTGCCATAAATAATTGGGGAGGAGTTGGTTCGTATTTTAAAATAAATTTTGGGATTGAGAATCCTGCTATTCCTGCCAAAATTGAACTTAAAAACCTGAAATTCAGAAAAAGAACTGCTGCAGAAGAAATCTTTGCCAACAAAGGTTTATGGCTGTCTTTCACAGATAAAGAATCGGATCAGATTTCTGCATTTACTGATATTACAGCGCAGGAAGGTGGATTTAATTTATTTACCCGAAATTCATACTCCTTTAAATTGCTGAAAAATACCAATTACATTAGAACACAGCCTCTCGAAAGAACTTTTTTACCTAACGAACAATTTAGACTGAAATTTGAATATAAATGCGAAATAAAAACTGCATTGGTTATGTATGTTAACGTTCCAAACTTTACGGGACCTATTGTTATTGATCCTCTTGATGCAACATTGGTCTGGAAAACAGTGGATTATGATTTTACAGGTAAAATTGATTTCCCTCAATCTGCCTTCACAGCAAACCCAATTCAGATGACATTCTACTATCCAGGCAATGAAACGCCTACGATGTTTATTAAGGGAATGCATTTTTACAAAGATTGAAACAAAATAACTATTGATACAGGAAAAATGAAATCAGAATATCTTTTAATTGTATATTTATTTTCCAGTTCTATGCTATTCAGCCAGATAACTTCAAATAAAATGACATACGAGCAATACATAAAACATAATGTAGCAACAAAGTCTGAGATTGATATTTTTCTCAGAAATAAAGGTACGTGGGCACAATTCAATTCAGAGTTAGGCTATATACTGGGTAATTCGATGCCTTTCGATGGACGGGATAAAAGCTATACTGTTTCGACAGTTCAGAAAAACGGAGCCCGTACTCAGATTAATTATAAAAACCGACCCTGTCGGATAAATGTGTATGGAAATAGCTTTGCACAATGTCATCAGGTTTCGGATGGTGAAACCTGGGAAGAAGTCTTGGCAGCTCATTTTGGTGAACCTATCCGTAATTTTGGTATGGGTGGATACGGAACATACCAGACTTATCG
>JANJXE010000257.1 GCA_024709185.1 Paludibacter sp. | reverse complement strand
GGCTTTTTTATCCACTTTGAATCCCAGCGAGTTGACGCCTTTATTCAGAATGTCCAGGGCTTTTTTGTTGGCCTCTTTTACATCTGTTACAACAATGTTCTGACGTACAAACCATTCGTTGTTCGCCTTTGTTCCACGAACATACGGAAATCCACCCGGTTTCACATCGGTTGTCGGGTACTTTTCAATGTCCTCAGCACGGTAAAAAGGCATTACGTTAAAGCCTTCGTTGGTTTTCCAAACCAGCCGCTTGTTAAAATCAGCTCCTTTTAAATCGGCCGTGACTTTATCCATCCATTCCTGAGCGCTTACCGCTGGAAAATCGGCCAATAAATTCATTTTTTTTTCTGACATAATCTGTTTGATAATCGGTTTTTAAAACGGGTGCAAATTTACGCAATTTTTATCAATTAAAGAAATATTTCCTGAATTGTTTTTGCGGGTTTACCTTACTATTAATAAACGAAATACAGTCAAAAGTATTTTATCGTGCTTCCATAGATTGACAATTTGTCATCAAAACAGGTAATTCAAAGTTGAATAATGTCAAATTGACTTAAACAACAGGATGGTTGTTGGTTTGATAAGGACTAAGCGGTTTAAAAAAGATATAACTATGAACACAAATCAACAACAAAACAATGAAAGCGCATTAGCAAAATACGCTATTAATCTGAATGAACGTGCCCGTGCAGGCAAGCTCGATCCAGTAATTGGTCGCGATGATGAAATTCGAAGAGTACTTCAGATTTTAAGTCGACGTACTAAAAATAACCCCATCCTGATTGGGGAACCAGGAACTGGAAAAACGGCTATTGCAGAAGGATTAGCACACAGAATTCTCCGGGGCGATGTACCTGAGAACCTGAAATCAAAAAAAATATTTTCGCTCGATATGGGTGCCCTTATTGCTGGTGCCATGTACAAAGGAGAATTTGAAGAGCGCCTTAAATCGGTTGTCAATGAAGTAATTAAAGCCGATGGAGAAATCATACTTTTCATAGATGAAATTCACACATTGGTAGGTGCCGGTAAAAGCGATGGAGCCATGGATGCTGCAAATATTTTGAAACCAGCGTTGGCCAGGGGAGAATTACGTTCGATTGGTGCAACTACCCTAAACGAATACCAGAAGTATTTTGAAAAAGACAAAGCGCTGGAACGTCGATTCCAGATTGTTATGGTGGAAGAACCGGATGTGCCCAGCACTATTTCCATCTTAAGAGGATTAAAGGAACGCTACGAAAATCATCACAAGGTACGAATTAAGGATGATGCCATAATAGCTTCTGTTGAACTATCAAAGCGTTACATTACAGATCGGTTTTTACCCGACAAAGCCATCGACCTGATGGATGAGGCAGCTGCCAAACTCAGACTGGAAGTGGATTCAGTTCCTGAAGAACTGGATGGAATTGAACGTACTATTAAACAATTGGAAATTGAACGTGAAGCTATAAAGCGTGAAAATGATTCAAAAAAGCTGGATCAACTGAAAGAAGAAATTTCAAAACTGAAATCGGAAGGTGCTATCATTCGGGAAAAATGGTCGTCGGAAAAGAAAGTAATAGACCGTATTCAGCAGGCAAAAATTGATATTGAGCAATTCAAATTTGAAGCCGACCGGGCTGAACGCGAAGGTAATTACGGCAAGGTGGCAGAATTGCGTTATGGAAAAATCAAAAATCTGGAGAATGATATCAATTTATATCAGAGCCAGTTATTCGAGCTTCAGGGAAGTAATGCTTTAATTAAAGAGGAAGTCGGGGCTGATGACATTGCCGAAATTGTGAGTCGCTGGACCGGAATTCCCGTACAAAAAATGATGCAGAGCGAGCGCGAAAAATTATTGAATCTTGAGACGGTGCTTCACGAGCGTGTTGTTGGTCAGGAAGAGGCAATCACTGCGGTGGCCGATGCAGTTCGTCGTAGCCGTGCCGGTCTTCAGGATCCCAAGCGTCCAATTGGTTCGTTTATCTTTTTGGGAACCACAGGTGTTGGTAAAACCGAATTGGCAAAAGCACTGGCCGGGTACCTCTTTGATGATGAAAATATGATGACGCGTATCGATATGAGTGAATACCAGGAGAAATTCTCAGTGACTCGTTTAATAGGATCACCTCCGGGCTATGTGGGTTATGACGAGGGTGGACAGCTTACAGAGGCTATTCGTAGGAAGCCCTATTCTGTAGTTCTTTTTGATGAAATTGAAAAAGCACATCCCGATGTGTTTAATGTGCTTCTACAGGTACTCGACGATGGCCGGCTAACTGATAACAAGGGTCGAACAGTAAATTTCAAGAATACCATTATCATCATGACCTCCAACATTGGCTCTTCGTTGATTCGGGAAAATTTCACAAAGATGAATGATGCGAATCACGAAGAAATTTTGGAGCGCACTCGCAATCAGGTAGTTGAACTGTTGAAGCAAACCATTCGTCCCGAGTTTCTGAACCGGGTAGATGATCTTATTATGTTTGCACCGCTTAATAAGCAACAGATTGAAGCCATCGTAAAACTGCAAATAGCATCGATTCAAAAACTACTGGGAACCACTGGAATCAGTCTTGAAATTAGCGACGAAGCATTGGACTTTATTGCATCTGAAGGATTTGATCCGCAATATGGTGCCCGTCCGGTGAAGCGAGCTATCCAGCGATTAGTGCTTAATGAGTTATCAAAAACAATTCTGTCAGGAACTGTAAATACAAGCAGTACAATTCATGTGGATCGTGAAGGAGATACGCTCAGATTCAGAAATTAAGTCCATTCTATGTTAGCATTAATAAACCACAAGAAAGTAAGGCTAACTGAGAAATCATGACCTAAACTACAAAGAAGCCGCTTTGCACTTACATGCAAAACGGCCTCTTCTATAGTAGTCTGAATTATGATCAGGTATTCATACCACCACATACGTTGATAACCTGTCCACTAACATACGATGATAAATCGGAAGCAAGGAAAAGTGTAACGTTGGCAACTTCTTCAGGTTTGCCACCTCGGCGCAGAGGAATTGCTTCCGCCCATTTTGCACGTTGTTCATCGGTCAGTGCATGGGTCATTTCCGTCTCGATAAAGCCCGGAGCAATAGCATTTGCACGAATACCGCGTGAACCAAGTTCTTTCGCAATTGATTTAGCCAATCCAATCATACCCGCTTTCGAGGCAGAGTAATTAGCCTGACCAGCATTTCCTGAAACACCTACAACAGAACTCATATTAATAATAGAGCCGGTACGTTGTTTCATCATAATCGGAGTACAGGCGTGAATAAAATTGAACGCTGATTTCAGATTTACGTTGATAACAGCGTCCCACTGAGCCTCGCTCATACGCATCATCAAACCATCTTTAGTGATACCGGCATTATTAACGAGGATATCGATGCGACCAAATTCTTTTTGTATTTCTTCCACCACGCTATGTGTTTCGTCGAAATTTGCTGCATTCGAAGCAAACCCTTTTGCTTTCACACCAAGGGCTTCCAGTTCTTTCTGTGTATTCAGCGCGTTTTCGTCGATAGTTAAATCAGTAAATGCAATAGCTGCACCTTCACTAGCCAGCTTCAGCGCAATAGCTTTACCAATTCCACGGGCAGCACCGGTTACGATGGCCACTTTTCCTTCCAATAATTTCATACGATAGTAATTTGTTTGTTAATTATCCTATAAAAACCGATTATTTGTTAGTCGGGTGAATAGTTAACTAAATTGATTAATATTTGAAGTTAGAAAATCCTTATTTTCGTTCGCTCATCATCGACAGCAGGAACTCTTCGTTGTTTACGGTACGTTCCATACGGTCTTTCATGAACTCCATAGCTTCCACTGCATTCATATCAGCCAGGTACTTACGCAGTATCCACATACGATTAAGCGTATCGTTATCAAGCAGTAAATCATCGCGACGGGTACTCGAAGCCATAATATCAACAGCCGGGAACACCCTTTTGTTTGCCAGACGACGATCTAATTGTAATTCCATATTACCGGTTCCTTTGAACTCTTCGAAAATTACATCGTCCATTTTCGATCCTGTTTCAGTTAGTGCGGTTGCGATAATCGTCAGACTACCACCGTTTTCAATATTACGGGCAGCTCCGAAGAACCGTTTAGGTTTGTGAAGCGCATTGGCATCTACCCCACCCGATAATATTTTACCCGAAGCCGGCATAGCTGTATTATACGCACGGGCCAACCGTGTAATAGAATCCAGCAGAATCACCACATCGTGACCACATTCCACCAGACGCTTGGCTTTTTCGTGAACCATAGCAGCAACACGGACATGGCGTTCGGCCGGTTCATCAAAAGTTGAAGCAACCACTTCGGCTTTTACACTACGAGCCATATCAGTAACCTCTTCGGGACGTTCATCTATAAGGAGTACAATCATATATACTTCCGGATGATTAACCGCGATAGCATTGGCAATTTCTTTAAGTAAAACCGTTTTACCGGTTTTGGGCTGCGCCACAATCAAACCACGCTGACCTTTACCAATGGGTGAAAACAAATCGACCATTCGTACTGATAGTGGATCGTTTTTACCAGTACACAAGGTGAATTTTTGATCGGGGAAAAGCGGTGTAAGGTGTTCGAATGGAACGCGGTCGCGCACATATTCAGGACTGCGGCCGTTTATTTTGCTTACACGAATAAGCGGAAAATATTTTTCACCTTCTTTCGGTGGACGAATAGCTCCGGTTACAGTATCACCCGGACGAAGTCCGAATAGTTTAATCTGCGATTGTGATACATAAATATCATCGGGCGAACTTAAGTAGTTATAATCAGAAGAACGAAGGAAACCATAGCCATCGGCAACCATGTCGAGCGTACCGGTAGCTTCCAGAATACCATCAAAATCATACTGTTTCTCAGGACGTTGTGGTAAATATTTCGGACGGTTTCCATTCCCGTTTTGTTGATTTTGGTTACGATGCTGACCGTTTACCTGTTGTTGTTGAGCACCTGCTGCGGCAGGAATAGCATTCTCAGGGACATCGCTTTGTGTTGTCTCATTATTTTCATTTTCCTGAGCAATAATGGGAATGGTTGTTTCCCGGGCTTCCACCGGTAGACTCATACCTTCCATTTCGTTATCAGAAGCTTCTTCGGCTTCCAGCTCAGGAAGTATATGTTTTGATGTGGTAACAGGCAGGTCAGGTTGATTAACCTTTTTGATAACGCGCATACGCGGCTGACGATCCGCATTTTTAACAAATTTATCGGTGGGATTCGTTTCTGTCCTGGTCGTTTCAGCTGGTTTTTCAGTTACTTCAGTAGCACTATTTTGATCAGATTCAGGCTGCACTTTCGGGTTATCTGCTTTTGCTGTTAGCGCTTTATCTGCTTTTGGCTTGCGTCCGCGCTTGGCTGGTTTCTTTTCTGGTTCTGCTTTCTGAATCTTTTCTTCAGATTGTACAAGTGGTTTTTCTTCTGCAATAATAAGATTCTTATCAGCGTTCAGAGTGGGTTTTTCTTCCGTTTTGTTAGATTTATCGTTTTTCCCCTTCGATTGCTGTTTCTGTTGTTTCGACGCCTGGACTGTCGGTTTATTCGATGCCTCGGGTTTCGAATGTTCTTCCTTCTTCTCAGGTTTTGTGTTGGATTTAGCTTCGGCACCCTTTTTCAGAGGCATTCGGGAACGATGTCCGCGGGGTGGAATGTTTTTCTCTTTAGCTGCTTTGGCCTGTGCATTTACAACGGCCTGACGGTCAAGAATTTCGTAAACCAGGGATTGTTGCGACATTGAATTCGGAACTTTTATTTCCAGTTCCTGGGCAATCTGACGAAGCTCAGCCATGTCTTTTGACTCGAGCTGTGTAAGGTTATAATTACTCATAAATTTGATGATAGGTTTATCAGAAACATAGGTTCTGAAAATAATGTAAGCGTTGGGACACTACTAAATTAAATTGATGTTTTGTGTTGAATGTTTCGATTTGATAATCGTATGAAGGCAGGACTGCCTTTAACCAGAACAGAAAATCCCGACAAAGGTACAGGAATATTTTTAAAATCCAAAGATTTCGTTACTTTTGTGTCTAAATTTTTAAATACTACCACGAATGGGACTAAAATTCAGATTAACAGTGATGAGTTTTCTCCAGTTTATGATCTGGGGAGCATGGTTGATTACTATTGGTGTTTATTGGTTTGAAACCAGACAATGGGGAGGTACTGAATTCGGTGCTGTATTCTCGACCCTGGGCATAGCTTCGATTTTCATGCCCGCTCTTTTTGGAATTATTGCCGACAAATGGGTAAATGCCGAGAAATTATACGGAATCCTTCACCTGTTGAGTGGCGCAGCAATGTTTAGTTTAACGCTGGTCGATAGCCCGAATGCATTTTTTTGGATTATGCTGGTCTCCATGTTTTTCTACATGCCTACCATCGCATTATCGAACTCGGTAGCCTATTCAATTCTAAAAGCAAATAATTTCGATGTGGTAAAAACATTTCCACCCATTCGGGTTTGGGGTACCATCGGATTTATAGCTGCAATGTGGCTTACCAACCTGACCGGAAACAAAGCTACTGAAGTGCAGTTTTATTTTTCAGCAGCCTTTTCGCTTATTTTAGGTATTTATTCGTTTACGCTGCCTGCATGCCCTCCAACTATGAAGGGATCAGGTCAGGTTAATCTGGCTGATTCACTCGGTTTGAAAGCTTTCCGCTTATTTGCCAACTATAAAATGGCCCTCTTCTTTATTTTCTCAATGTTTT
>JANJXE010000169.1 GCA_024709185.1 Paludibacter sp. | reverse complement strand
AGTTTGCTAGACTTAAGTTGCCATCCGGCATTTTCTATGTTCTTCAGAATGATGAACAACTCATTTGTATACGAGAATTGAAAGAATCCAGTAGAATCGATAAAGTATTCTATTTCATACTTATAACAGCGATTTTCCTGGTACTGGGAAGCATACTCATTACCCTTCATCATCTTGTTTATTCTCACAAACTGCTAACTATTGGATTAACCGGAAAGTTTCAGTTCGTTTTCATTGCGTTGCTGATGATCAGCTTTATGAGCACACTGCTGTTTTCAACCAATTATTTTCGAAAAAATTACGAAAAAGAACAGTTGGAACTGATCAATTCAAAAAAGCACTACATACAATCATCGCTTCAGGAAACATTTTTTTGGGTAAATGACTTAAAATCAGTAAGTAATGACCAGTTAAACATCATTCTTCAGGAACTGGCGTATCGATTTCAAACCGATATTCATGTATATTCACTCAATGGCGATTTGGCCGGTAGCTCCATTAGTATGATTTTCAGCAAACAGCTGATAAGTCCATGGCTTGCACCAGAGATTATGTTTGGCGATGATAATCGCAGCTACCAGTATGAGAAAGTTGGTCAGCTAAGGTATTTATCAGGCTATATAGAATTACTGAACGGAGACTTCCTACCTATTGGATATATTGCGATTCCACAATTTCTTAGTCAAAATGATATAAACCTTAAAATTAATCAGTTCCTAATCGCTGTTTTCCAGATATTTACGCTCATTATCCTGCTTTCAATCGTTCTTTTGCTTATTGCCGGCAATCGACTGGCAACACCACTTCGTATGCTGGAAGAGAAACTAAAAACCATGAAAATCAACGGAAGTAATTCCCGGATTGAGTATAGAGCAACTGACGAAATCGGACAATTGGTTGAGCAGTACAACAAAACAGTGGATGAACTGGAGAAAAGCACGCAACTTCTGATTCAATCGGAAAGAGAAAGTGCGTGGCGAACCATGGCCCGACAGGTGGCACATGAGATTAACAATCCACTTACTCCGATGAAATTAACCATTCAGCAGATGCAACGATTACGTGACAAGGATCTGGAACAATTTAATGAGTATTTTCAAAAAACATCGAAAACACTGATTGACCAAATCGATAATTTGTCACGAATTGCAGGTACCTTTTCACAATTTGCTCGCTTACCAGATACACAATTGCAGGTAATGGATATAGCCGAACGGCTTTTTACTACGGTTGAATTATTTAAAAATAATGCTGAAGATATTGAAATAACCTATTTCGGTGTAAAAGAGGGTATTAAAATAACCGCAGATCCTGAACAACTTACCCGTGTATTTATCAATTTACTTAAAAATGCTGTGCAGGCAATTCCTGATGGCCGAAACGGCAAGATAGAGGTGTACATTAAGACGATCAATAAACAGGTCCTTATTGAAATATCAGACAATGGTACAGGATTATCCACTGAAGCAGAAGAGAATATATTTAAACCAAATTTCACTACAAAAACATCGGGTATGGGTCTAGGATTAAGCATTTCAAAAGCTATAGTGGAAAATGCCGGTGGTACAATTCAGTTTAAAACTGAAAAGGGAGTTGGATCAGTATTCACCATTTTCCTGCCTGTTCACCATTCCTAACTTGCAATTGGATTATTTTTGAGCTATTTTTGCGCGACGAAAAAAAGGAATATATGAAGAAAATAAACTTACTACTTTCAATGATTTTGCTTGCTTCTGTAACACAAGCGGAATCCAATTTATTGTACGAAATCACCGACGGAGCTTTTCGACCTAAACGACCGGCAGCTCTTCAATCGATGAATGATGGCGAACACTACACTTTGTTAAGTAACGGCACAACCATTCTCAAATACAGTTACCGCACCGGAAAGCTTACCGACACTTTAGTACACCTTCCTTCCATCAACGGAGCACCATTGCAAAAGATGGATGGATATATCATAAGTCCCAAAGAAACTAAGATACTGGTATACACCAATCAACACGCCAGGTATCGTTGGTCTTTTACAGCAGATTACTATATATACGACATCAAATACAAAGAGTTTGATCCTCTGTCGGCCAGCAGTCCTCAGGAAGCACCGGTGTTTTCACCCGACGACCGGTACATCGCTTTTGCTCATAAGAATAATCTCTTCATGAAAAAGGTAGATTTCAAAACTGACATTCAAATTACTAAAGATGGTGCTCAGGGCAAGGTGCTAAATGGTATTGCTGATTGGGCTTATGAAGAAGAGTTTGGAGCAACACGTTTCTATGAATGGAGTCCTGATAGTAAATTACTGGCTTTTGTAAAGTTTGATGAAAGTAAGGTAAGGGAATTTTCGTTTCAACGATTTTTGACCACTAACAATCAGCTGGAGTTATATCCCGGCTCACTTACGTTCAAATACCCGAAAGCAGGAGAATCAAATTCAAAAGCTACAGTGTGTATCTACGACGACTTTAACAAAACTACGCGTGTAGTGAAACTACTGGATTCAAATCCCGATAGCTACATTCCACGTATCAAATGGTCCAATGACCCCGAAAAACTAATCGTATACCATCTCAATCGTCAGCAAAACAGACTCGATATGCTACAGGCAAATCCCAAAACAGGAATCAGCCGACTCCTTCTCCGCAGAGAAGACAAAGCCTATGTTGATTATCAGGAAATTGACGAAACCTACTTTACCCGCGACAACAAATTTTTCTATACCATTAGTGACAAAGATGGTTACAGACATCTTTATCAGCACCGGATGGATGGAACAGTGGCACGACAGCTTACAAAAGGAAAGTGGGATGTGACTGAATTCTACGGCGTTGACGAAGAACGAGGAATTGTGTATTATCAATCTGCTGAAAGCTCTCCCCTTTGCCGCGATATTTATTCCATCGATTCGAAAGGAAAGAAAACATGCCTTACGGATGGAATAAGTATGAATTCTGCCCTGTTCAGCAAAAGTTTTTCGTATTATATACTGACACGATCTTCAGTGCTTCAACCCGATTTTGTCAGCGCACACACATTTAAAGGACAATCTTTCCGGGTTTTGGAGACCAATTCCACATTAAAAGAAAAATTCGATCAGTTGGGATTACCCAACAAGGAATTTTTTAATTTCACAACCAGCGATGGAGTTAGTTTAAACGGATGGATGCTGAAACCGGTAAATTTCGATACAAATCGAAAATACCCGGTACTGATGGTACAATATTCAGGACCAGGTTCGCAACAAGTACTGAACCGATGGAATATTGGCTGGGAATATTACCTTTCACAACGTGGATATATGGTGGTGTGTGTTGATGGAAGAGGTACCGGTGCTCGCGGATCGGAATTCCTGAAGTGCACCTACAAACAATTAGGAGTATTGGAAACAAAAGATCAGATAGAAACAGCACTATACCTGGGAAAACAGTCCTATGTCGATAAAAATCGTATTGGAATTTGGGGATGGAGTTATGGAGGTTCGATGACTTTGTGGGCAATGAGTACCGGTCAGCCAATCTTTAAAGCAGGTATATCCGTAGCTCCGGTTACCGATTGGCGTATGTATAACACAGCCTACACCGAACGATTTATGCAAACACCTGAACAAAATGCAAGTGGTTACAGCCAAACTTCAGCTATTGAACAAGCTTCGAAATTGAATGGAAGGTTGCTCCTGATTCATGGCACAGCCGATGACAATGTTCACGTTCAGAACACCTATGTATATTCCGATGCATTG
>JANJXE010000119.1 GCA_024709185.1 Paludibacter sp. | reverse complement strand
GACAACGGGTTCCCTGACTCATCGGTTCGGTATAAACGGGTACGTAATTACTTTTAACAGCATTGCGCATAGCTCCCTGCGTATAATCCATTGGGCCTGCAAGCATGCGAATAAACGGAATGGTAACATCATATTCCATCTGATCCACCTCTTTCATCCACTTCATTTGTTCCAATCCGGCAACTCCCTCATAATTAAGTACATTTGGAAAAGTTCGCTGTAATCCGGTTGGCTTATACGCCCCGTGAAAATCAATCAGTAATTTGTATTTTGCAGCCACTTCGGCCAATCGGTTATAAAAACCTACCATAATCTGATCATCGCGATCCATAAAATCTACCTTAAAACCTTTGATTCCCATTTCCGAATAATGACGGCAAATACCTTCCATGTCTTTGTTAACAGCGGCATAACCTGCCCAAAGCACAATACCCACCTTTTTTAGTTTGCCATAGCTTACCAACTCATTCAAATCTATTTCAGGAATAACCTGCATCATATCAGCTTTTCCGGTTACAGCCCATCCTTCATCGAGAATTACATATTCGATACCGTATTTCGACGCAAAATCAATGTAATGCTTATAGGTAGCATTGTTTACACCCGATTCAAAGTCCACTCCCGAGATATTCCAGTCGTTCCACCAGTCCCAGGACACTTTACCCGGTTTAATCCACGTGATGTCCTGCACCTTGCATTCATCTGCCAGCATATAAACCAAATCGTTGTCTGCTAATTCTTTATCTTGGTCAGATATTGCTATTACGCGCCAGGGGAAAGTGCGTGACCCCACTGTTTTTGAAATAAAACCTTCCCGCTCGTTTACCAGCAATTGAAGTTGATTGTGACCTCCCTGTGACATTTTTTTTGGATAAGGTGCAAAAACTGCTTGCAACGCCAGTGCTTTTTCTGATTTTCGCAAAAACATACCTGGATAATCGAACAGGTTGGCTTCGGTGATGACGACCTTAATGCCTCCAGTTGCCTGTTGCAGCGCCGGTGTAAGTATCAAACGGTTTGCGTTTGTTTGCGAAAGGGTATTCACTTCATACCAGTTTTCGAAAGAGTTGAAAAATTGCTGTTCAACAGGTATAGTAGGTTTGGTATTCGAAAATGCGGCATAGGTTAAATCGTCGGATCCAAAACGAAAAACAGCTTCTTCGTTAACCACTGTTATGGGATTCTTAAATGAGGTGATGAATCGGTAAGCCACGCCCGAATTATACGCCCTGAATTGAAGCGCAAAATTCCCCCTGAACGAAATTTTCAGTTCATTGTAAACTTCGTTGATGCTGCTTTTTCTGTAAAATGGCGATTGGATTTCACGGTTAACCGTTGTTTTGAACACATTAATTACTCGGGGCAGATGGCCTAATACTGCATCAGTCAATGTCATCGAAAGGGACGACGCATTCATTACAACCGATTTATTTCTGTTTAACTTATAGCTAACCGTTTCTTTCCCAATATGAATGATCAATTCAGTCTTTCCATCAGGAGAAAGTAATACCTGATTCTTTTGAGAAAACACAGCGTTACTACCAAGAAGAAGTAACAGGAAAATCAGCCGGGAGTGTTTCATAAGGTTGAATTTAAATATAGTTGTGAAGTATGTTATTTACACCAGTTAGTTGGCGATTCGGATAGTTTCATTTCAATTACTGCTCCATTTGCAATATCAGCATGATTAAAAAAAGGTTTTGTCCATATTTTTCCATTAATCCGGCACGATTGAATATAAACTGCATTTTCGCTGGTATTGGTTGCTAAAATAGACAGTTTTTTTGAGTTACCCATATCCATAATGGTTTTGCTTACTTTGGGCGCATTAAGATAATACATATCGGTACCTGCTTTAGGAAAAATACCAATTACAGAAAACATATACCACGAAGCCATGGCTCCGGTATCTTCGTTTCCCGGATAGCTCAATTTATTAAAGTAGTTGTTTAGAATGAAATGTGTCCAAAAGGAAGTTAAGTCGGGCCGACCAGCATCTGAGAATGAACGTGCAATCAGGAATGCAGGCTCATTGGTGATGTCAATCAATTTATTCCGGAAGGCAAAATCCAGTCTTTCTGCGTATTTTTCTTTTCCTCCCATCAGCTCAATCAACTTCTCAAAATCATGTGAGGCTGCAAAACTGTAGGTCCAGGCATCACCCTCGTAAAAAGGAGTCTTCCATGAACCGGCACTTTTTACGGGATGAATACCAGCAAACGACCCATCCGCCTTTCTGGCATCTATAAATCCGGTGAATCCCTTGTCGGAAAGCGTTTTGTTCCACAAATATTGCCAACCGCGACTTCTTTTTATGTATTTGGAATAATCTTCACTTTTTCCCAGTTTTCGGGCGACCTGTGCTACACAGAAATCATTGTAAGCGTATTCAATGGTGGTTGATGTACTCATCACACATTCAGGAATCCATCCCAGCTTTTTATAGCTTTTATTGTTTTTCATACTCAGGGTGTCCGATTTCCAGAATTTGTCGGGTAGGCCGTTACGTTCGTTGTCAGCGTTGTGTTTAAGCAGTTGATACACCTCTTCATAATCTATATCTTCCAATCCTTTCAATACAACTTCAGTCAGAATATTATCCACATTATTGCCACCCTGTTCCTCCATTTTATCGCGACCTGCAATAAACCCATCGCGAACAAACCCATTGCGCTCAAACCGTTCCAGTAATGCTGCAACATTGTCGCGCATCGCTTTTCTATCGATAAATAGTAACATAGGATACGCGGTTCTCCAGGTATCCCAAAATGCATAGTTATCGTCCCAATAGGGAATTTTCGACTTCCTGTAAGGTTTATCTTCTGTTCTATTGCGGGCCATTGTAAATACTCTGTACATAGAGGTATAAAACATTGATTTGGTTTCTTCAGAAGTGCATTCGATTTGTATAGCCTTTAGTTTTCTATTCCAGTCGGATTGGCCCTGAGCCATGATATCGTTGAAATCCCAATGAGGGATTTCCTGAGTCATTAATCTCTCCGCATTGTCGAAACTAACGAACGAAATGGCTGCTTTCATCAAAATCGCATCGCTTTTTTCGAATTTAAACCTGCAATAGGTTCCTATGTGTTGATGTTGAGTGTCTTCTCTGTTTACGAACGACTTTCGGAAGAAAATAACATCGTCTTTCCAAACACCCCAATCGATAAAGGGTTTATTAAATTTTGCAACAAAATAAACCGTATACGCACCCTCAGGCCAGCCGGATCTGACTTTAATTTTGCCCCGGATCAGGCGCTGCTGTGCATCAATAGTTGCAGAGTTTTCATAAATAGTGCCTCCAATTTGGGAAGCAATATCCAGTCCTAAGGTCTGTGAAGCATCAAATACAATATAAGCACTGTCGGAAGCCGGAAAACTGAACCGATACATGGCACTGTAGTACCGGGGAGTAATTTCTGTAGTTATTCCGTAACGGATTAAGGAGGTTTTAAAATAATAGGGTTTTGCAAACTGATTGGTTTCTGCAGAATTATGGGAGCCGACAGCAGTTGAAATACCATTCTGCGGCGATATCAAAAAATGTCCGTAACTGCCCCACCCGGTACCACTTACGTGCAACTGACCGAAGCCCGACACCGGCATTCCCGGATCGTATCCATCGTGACCTCCCCACCTGAATTTTATGTCTTTAGGTGTTTGAGGCGAAGGGTTTATGCTCCCGAAAGGCATCATTGGCCCAATTACACAGTTATTGTATCTGTTGTCATAAACACCGATACCTGTTTTCACATACTCCAATTGATTTTTCATTGAGGCAAACAGGTTTTGTACGCAAAGCAGCATAATAAAAACGATGCATACCGTATTATGAATGTCAACTGAATAATTCTGTTGTATTCCTGATTTTTTCATGTTACAAAAATATCCTATTAAATATGTGTATTAGTACTAGAATTTGTTGTAACTTGTATTACTTTTTGTCGAAATTACAACCAAAGCTGATCACCATGATGCTAAATCTCAGAGTGTTTGTATCTTTGTGTTTGTAAGTATTAACCTTGAAAATTGCTTTTTAAATCTCTGATGTTGAAATGAATATTCAACTATGAACTTCAGGGTTTTGGATAGTTTTGCATCTGAGCTCAATACAATCAATGAAAAACAATGATTATAATATGAAATCGTTAAACGGAAATTTGATTCTAATGTGCATTTTAGCAGTATTGTTACCGGTAAATGCCCAAAATTTTCGTTTCAATAAGATAACTTCCAACGAAGGATTGAGCCAAAGTGAAGTGTATTCATTTATCAAAGACCGACACGGTTTTATCTGGATTGGGACACTTGATGGACTTAACCGGTTCGACGGGTATAAAATTACGCGGTTCAATGTGAGCCCCGACCAACGTAATAGTTTGTCGAACAACACAATACACGCCCTTGCAGAAGACAGGACAGGCAGGATATGGATTGGTACCGACAATGGACTAAATGTCCTAACAACTAACGATCAAAGCATTATACAAATAGACCTACCTGTAACCACATCCAGTTTCATTAAAATTTTTCATTTATTTGTCGATCAGTCGTTTCTCTGGATATCCACCAACATAGGATTATTCCTTGCTGAAATTGATTCGGACAACCTGCAGGAGGTAACCGGAAGCATAAAGCAG
>JANJXE010000110.1 GCA_024709185.1 Paludibacter sp. | reverse complement strand
ATTATTCTAAATGAAGATATCAGGTAAAAGTATTGTGGGCGAGCTGGTAGCTGCCGATTATCGCACCGCATCCGTTTTTTATGCCCATGGCATTGATTTTTGTTGTCGCGGAAATCGTCCGGTGGAAGAAGCATGTGCAGAAAATAAGGTAGATGTAAATCAATTATTGTACAAACTGGAAAACCTAACCAATTCTGGTCAGGGAGATGCAGTGGATTATCAATCGTGGCCTCTCGATTTGCTGATCGATTATATAGTTAAGAAGCATCATCGCTATGTACGTTCCAAATCGGACGAGATCAAACCATTTTTATCCAAAATTGCGGATGTACACGGTGATCGTCATCCGGAATTACAGGAAGTAAAACAACTGTTTTATGGTGCAACTGATGCTCTGGCTCAGCATATGCAAAAGGAAGAACAGATTTTATTCCCTTACGTGGAAAGCCTGGTAAAAGCACAAGGCAATTCACAGAAACTAACTTCAGAAGGTTTCGATTCGTTGGAAACCTACATTGCTGAAACAATGCAGGTCGAGCATGAAACAGAGGGGGAGCGTTTCAGAACAATTGCTGATTTAACCAATAATTATACTCCACCGGCTGATGGTTGTCGTACCTACGAGGTAACATTAGCCATGCTTCGTGAATTTGAACAGGATTTGCATCATCACATTCATCTTGAAAATAATATTCTTTTCCCAAAAGCAGTGATGCTGGAAAAGTCGATTTGAAAATTTCGTTTATAGTGTATTTAGAACGACCGGATCTTCGCCAGATTCGGTCTTTTTAGTGCCCATAAGTTATTTTTTCTTTGTACTTTTGCAGCTTAAATTTTTTAAACAATGTGGTTGATTCTTGCGCTGGTTTCTGCTGTTTTACTGGGTATTTACGATGTGAGCAAAAAGGTTTCGGTACAGGCGAATGCTGTAATTCCGGTATTGTTGGTTTCGGTGCTGATTTCTTCTGTGATGCTGGCTCCATTTTTAGTCGTTTCATCTGTAGCGCCTTCTTTGTTGCAGAATTCAGTGTTTTTTGTTCCACAGGTCGATGTGCAAACTCATTTACTGCTGATTGTTAAGGCTGTCATCGTACTTACTTCCTGGATTTTTGCGTATTTTGCAATGAAACACTTACCCATTACCATCGCTTCGCCCATCAAGGCAACGCAACCGGTATGGGTGGTTTTGGGAGGTGTGCTTATTTTCGGAGAACGGCTCAATGGGTTTCAGTGGGCCGGAGTGGGAGTGACCCTGGTTTCCTTTTTTATGTTTTCGTTTGCCGGCAAAAAGGAAGGTTTCTCGCTGCGATCCAGCAAATGGCTGTGGTTTATCATTCTGGCCACACTTACAGGAGCCGTAAGCGGCTTGTACGATAAATACCTGATGCACCGCATCAATCCGATGGCAGTACAAACCTACTATACGTTTTATCAGGCTGCAATTATGTTGGTGATAACACTGCTGTTGTGGTATCCCACCCGTAAGAAAACAACTCCCTTTCGCTTTCGCTGGTCAATTGTTATGATTTCGGTATTTCTGGTTGCTGCAGATTTTGTGTATTTCTATGCTCTTTCCCTTCCCGAATCGATGATCTCAGTTGTCGCCACCATGCGCCGTTCAGGAGTCGTTGTTCCATTTTTATACGGTGCTTTTATTATGAAAGATAAGCACTTAAAGATGAAAACGATCGATATGATTGGCGTTGCGATTGGTATGCTGCTGTTGTTTTTGGGTCAATAAAACAATATTTTATAGTTTACTTTCTGATTACATTTATTAAAAAGAAATCCTATTTGATATACACCATAAATTTTACTTGTTGTCCGGGCTTAAACTGTTCTATTAGTTGATCAATAGTCTCTCCGTCTAAACATATTAACTGAGCCTTACCATCATGTAACGATTCTGAAAGAGAGCTGGTATCGAACTTCTCCATGAGTCTTTTCAGGTTGTCGATAAGTTCATTACTAAACTTTGCCTTTAGCTCATACATTTCTTTATAATCACCATCGGGTTCCGTTTTTTCAATACTAACCACAGTGGTCAATCGGAAAGAAGCTGGAATAGATGAAGGCCATTTTAAATCTGAATTACCTGATGAAAGATTGTAAAGTTGTGTAGGATTGGCCTTTGTCAGGATATTCTCCAGAAACACTCTTTCAACTTTGCCAGTTATTGCCACGCTCACACAGAGTTCCACATTTTTGTATTCAACTGCGAGTAATGAGTTGTCGGCTGTGGCGAAATAGACTGCATTGTTTCCGCCAAGCTGGTATTTTTGTGATGCTTGTCCCGGAGCAGCCATGAATTTAAAGGAGGAGATATCGCTTACACTGATTTGGATTAGCTTACTGGTTCCGGAAAAGTAATTGGCTATAAAGTTCGAACCCTCATCTTCTGTTTCGCCCTGTTTATATCCATTAATTACAATCTGGCTGCTCCATTTTTTAAAGGTAGTGAAGTCGGTTGTTCTTAGTTGTTGTTGTGCTTCACCCATACCCGAAAACATAACCCAAACTACGAATGCTAAATAAATTCTTGTTTTCATGTGCTTGTACGTTATAACTTATTCTTACTTAAATGGAAAAATTACCATTCTCCTTCTTTTGGTGCAGTATTGGTTGAAGATTGTTTATTTTCAATTTCACCTCGTATGGTATAGCTTACACCCCCCTTTAGTGTTTTTGTAAACGAAAAGTCCTTGCCTAAATGTATTAAACCAATCACATCATCGGGAACAAGCGCATCCACATGTCCACCTCCGAAGATATTGGTTGAAGGCATACCACCTGCACTTTTTTCATCAAACCATTGAAAGGCTGGTGTTGCTTCAATATGTATATCAGCTCCCGATTCTCCTTCAACTTTGGTGAAAAAGCGAAACTGCCAGGTAAAGTAAATGCCTTTTTGTACTGTCTCACCCGTTTCCAGAACTATATCGCGTTTGTATTCTTCTACGGTAAAGTGACTGTACAAACCTTCATCTTTGTCAAAATCAGGTTCAACCTTCACATTAGAAAGCAGTTCGCCCGATTTTTTTATGGTAAATTTAGCCGGGGGGTTATTCTCGCTTGCCAGCATATCACTGCATATTCTGAATTCATCATTGCAAATAAAATATTCAGGATACTCCAGCATCGTAAATGGTGGTTGGATAATACGCTTATCAATATCCAGGTAATTCCCCAGACTGTCCTTTAATGGAACTGATGCCGAACTGAAACGTTGTGGTACCGTTTTATCATCACCAAAGGCAATGGT
>JANJXE010000093.1 GCA_024709185.1 Paludibacter sp. | reverse complement strand
ATTATTCTCAGGAAATACTTCTTCAGAAACAAGTTCATTTTTCTTATTGAAAGTCTTAACTTTTCCATTCTTAATGATCGTTCTCGAGATGATCATTTCATCTCCGGGTGGCATTTCGGTAAGCGTATACAATGGGTTAATACCCTCTGGTGTTAGATCCTCGATCAGGGTCTCACTGGTTCCATCATTGTAAACAAGCAATTTAGTGCGTGTTTCCCGTACCAACGGAATCTCATCGTAGGTAAAAACGGTGTCGACTGATGTTGACTGTCCGGCACGACTTCCGGAACGGGTAGCTACTTCCCGCGAAAAAGCAGATTCATTACTGATAAATGCTGCATGAATAACCGGATCCGGTTCTTCATACTGATCGATGCTAACCTGATGAATAAGTACTTCAAGTGCCAGGCCGGGTAAGGTAACTGTACCCCCAACATCCTTCACATCTGCTTCCTGACAAGACAGATTTAGAATTAAACACAGATAAATAATAAATTTTTTCATAGTTAAGGTTTTTCGCTCTTACGAGCAGTTAATGGTTTTAAGTTCTTTAATTATTAACTCTTACGTAAATATGTCATCTATTTTCCTCCTTTCTTTAAAAATTTGGCTGCTAAAATACATTTCGAAATGTATCAATTTGTAAATAATTTGACCTATATATGTTTTTTTACATTTTACAAATCAGTACAAAGTGACTATATGTCTGTTTTTCTGTAAATTATACGACAGAATAAACACCTCCGGGAAGGCTTTTGATGATGTTTTTAAATTCCAGACTGAGTAAAATTGCACTGATTTTACTATAGGGAAGGCCTGCTAAACGGGCAATTTCATTCACCTGCAATCCTGAAATTTGATTTTTCAAGATAGAATACACACTGGTTTCTTCTTCGTTTAACTCAGGAAAAAGAACTAATTCCGCTTTATTACTAGTTTTCGTTTCGGGATGCCAGCCCATCACATAGAGCAAATCTTCAGCATTTTCTATCATCCCTGCCCTGTTACTTTTTATCAACTGATTACATCCTATCGACCAGGTATCTCCCACTTTACCCGGCACAGCAAACACATCACGGTTATAATCATTACCGAGACCGGCAGTGATCAGCGCACCTCCCTTCACTCCCGATTCAATTACCAAAACTGCATCCGACATTCCGGCAATGATACGATTGCGCTGAATAAAATTCTGACGGTCCGGGTTAGTCTGACTTAAATACTCGGTCACAATTCCACCCCGTTCGATCATTCGAATGGCGGTTGAGCGATGATGTCCGGGATAGATACGATCGAGTCCGTGAGCGACAACCCCCACAGTTGGAATCCCGTTGTCGAGCGCTGCCTTGTGGGCACAAATATCTATTCCATACGCCAGTCCGCTCACTATCAAAAGAGAAGGCACACCCGATAATCCTGCAATCAGTTCCTGGCAAACTGATTTTCCATATTCTGTAGCATTGCGTGTGCCGACAAGCGACACTACATGAAGGCTATTTAAATCGGCTGAACATCTGGTAAAGAGTAGTAATGGTGCATCCTGACATTCCCTGAGCCGTTTAGGAAAGGTGCTGTCGGTGAAATAATGTACCTGAATGTTGTTTTTAAGAATAAAATTGATTTCGTGATCCGCTCGCTGAAGGGCTTCTTTTTGGGTAGTGATACCGGTAGCAATCGTTTCACCAATACCCGGAATTTTCATCAGCGCTTGCTTTTTTTCGGTAAAAACGGCTTCTTCGCTTCCCAGGTAGGCAATCAGATTTCGGGCAATACTATTGCCCACCCCGTTGATCAGGGTAACAGCAATTCGGAATTTAAGCTGGTCAGTGTTCATAGTTATAAGGTTTTAGTGAGTAATTCTAATTGTAAACAATTCGTCGCCATCGTTGCCAGATGGCAAACGCGAGCCATCCAACCGCTACGCCGGCCGTATCGCTCAGAAAATCACCCCATTCGGCGGCACGGGGTGCAAAAAGGATGGTCTGCAAAACTTCTGTCAATGCCCCGATAAATACCGGAAATCCGATTCCCAGGTAAAGATACCATGGCTTCTTTCGTTTAACGAACTTAAAAGCTGCTGTATCATTCAATAAAACAAAGGTAAAACCAGAGTACATGATCAAATGACCGATTTTATCAAAAGAAAACAATTCCCGTACTGAGGGTATCGATGGAGGATTCATGAAACTGAGTACAAAAATAGCAATCAGTACAGCTAAGGATTTCCAGTAAGCAAGAAAATAACGCATGGTCTATTAATTTTAATACCTGAAACTACTACCACCCATGAATTCACGCAGCAACGAAGTAGGTGGAATTTCGCGGTCGGGGATTGAAACAAAGAAATTAAGAAATTTGAGCAAGCGATGTGTTTCGGTATATTCATCGCAATATTTCGGAACTTCAGCCAGGATAGGTTCAGCATGACGTTTCAATACAGCCAGTTCAAAAATCAGGGCCGAGTTAAACATCACATCCGCTTCTTCCTGATAAGGGAAAATCCATTTTTCTTCACCACGACGCACACTGGGCCATCGGCCAATCGTTTCACGGGCCGAATAATTACGGAATCTGTAATCGCGTATAATCCGCCTCAGCAGTCGGGTATCGGTAGTGGGAATCCAGTTGTGATTGTCGATAGAAATGGTTGTAAGCGCTGAAACATAGATCTTAAACTTCAATTCAGGCTTAATCTCTCTGAGAAAAAGAGGATTCAGTGCGTGAATTCCTTCCAGAATAACCACAGTATCGTGGTCGAGCTTGAGCTTTTCCCCTCTGAAAGCTCGTTTTCCAGCTTCAAAATCATAAAAAGGCAATTCCACCTCTTCACCGTTGAGCAATTGCTGCATCTGACTATTGAAAAACGGAAGATCCAGTGCCTCAATTGTTTCAAAATCGTATTCCCCGTTTTCATCAAGGGGTGTATCCACCCGATTAACAAAATAGTTATCCATAGAGATAATCACCGGCTTGAGTCCACTCACCATCAGCTGTACCGATAGTCGTTTACTGAAGGTAGTTTTACCCGACGACGAAGGACCTGATACAAGCACAAAACGGATATTTTCCCGTGCTTCAATCTGGTCGGCAATGTAGGCCACTTTCTTTTCATGCAGTGCTTCGGCTACTTTAATCAGGTCGAACGATTGCTTGTTACGACAGGCGATATTAAACTCCCCAATCGTATTCAGTTTCATAATTTTATTCCAGCTGATAAACTCATTGAAAATCTCATACAACTTAGGCATCATCTCAAACTCTTCAAGTCGGTCGGGTTGCTGACGGTTGGGAACCCTTAGCAAAATTCCGTCGTAATAAGGAGCTAAATCAAACATCGACAGATAAGATGTATCGGGCAGCAGTACTCCGTTGTAGAAATCGACATAATCGCCAATGCGGAAATATCGAACATAAGGAGTATTGATAGTTTCAAATAGTGTAAGATCTTCGTGGTCATTCATCTGTTTTTGAAACAATTTCTTCACTTCTTTTACCTGCTTTTCTTCAGTAACTATCGGCAAACCTTGTTTTATTAACGATTCCATTTGCTGTTTCAATGCTGCTATGTGTTCTTCTCCCAAATAAAAACCGAGATGATCGATACGGCAGTAATATCCACGTGATATTGAGTGCATAATTCTCAGAACAGCATCAGGAAACAGTTGCCGAACAGCTAAAGCAAAAACCATACTGAGTGTACGCACATACACACGCATACCAGATGAAGTGCTCATATCAATAAACTCAATATCTTTCGGTTTATAAATCAGAAAGTTAAGATCTTCAACCTTGTAATTAACACGGGCAGCCACTACAGGATAACTTAGTTCAACCTTTAGCGAAGTTAATATTTCCATCAAGGATGTACCACGCTGAAAATCATGATACTTACCGGTATTTTTACAAAAAATCGTCACCGTATTGCTCATAGGGAGTCGTTCAAAGGGTTAAAAAAATTTCGGTAAAAGTAGCGAATTACCCTGAGAATTGATTTGCTGTTTTGCTAATTTAAACTATTTTTGCATCGGGTTCTGCAAAATAAAAATGCAATACACTATAAATAAACTAGCATGAATTATTCATTTTTCGATTTTCTCACCCTCATCGGGGCACTCGGTTTGTTTCTTTACGGAATGAAAATAATGAGTGAAGGACTTCAGAAAGCAGCCGGGAACAAACTAAGGTCGATACTTACGGCCATGACCCGAAACCGGTTCACAGGAGTGTTGACCGGCTTAATGATTACCGCACTTATTCAATCCTCATCGGCAACCACAGTGATGGTGGTGAGTTTTGTAAATGCCGGACTGCTAAACCTACTGCAATCGGTAACCGTCATCATGGGGGCGAATATCGGTACCACCATCACCGCTTGGATCATTTCCTTATTCGGGTTTAAATTTAGTATAGCTACGTACTCCCTTCCCATGATAGCAGTGGCAATTCCACTGATTTTTTCAGCAAAAAGCAAACGCAAATCCTACGGAGAATTTATTCTTGGATTTGCGTTGTTGTTTATGGGCCTCGAACTTCTTAAAAATTCGGTTCCTGACCTGAAAAGTAATCCTGAGATTCTCGAATTTCTAACACAATATACACAGTCGGGTTTCGGATCCGTTATCATCTTTCTGATAATCGGAACACTGTTGACTATCGTTGTGCAATCATCTAGTGCTACTATGGCTATTACACTGATTATGGTGTCGAAAGGATGGATTTCGTATGAACTGGGTGCAGCGATGGTTTTGGGCGAAAATATCGGAACTACCATTACCGCTAACCTAGCAGCCATTCCAGCCAATGTTTCAGCAAAAAGGGCTGCCCTTGCGCATACTATGTTCAATGTTTTTGGTATCATCTGGATGCTGTTTTTGTTTTATCCGTTTTTGAATATGATTACCAACCTGACTCAATCGATAGGCCTGGGTAATCCAACGGAATTCACAGCAATTCTTTCCGAACATCCTGAAGCCATTCGAATTCTCTCTACTGACAGTTCTCTTTTAAGTGCTGAAGAAGCAGCATTTCAGGCAGAACTTGTTAGTTCTCAGACTGCAACTTCGTATGGACTTTCACTCTTCCATTCCATGTTTAACCTTATCAATACCTTTATAATGATTTGGTTTGCCAGTCTCATTGCCAAAGCAGTATCGTTCATTATCAAGAAAAAAGAAAACGACGAAGAATTCCAGCTGCAGTACATTTCGACCGGGATGCTTTCGACTTCGGAACTATCGCTCGTACAGGCCTGGAACGAGATTAAATCATACGGACTACGCACCCACAAAATGTTTGGGCTTACCCGCGATATGATCAATGAAAGCAATGAAAATGAAATTGTGAAGATCTTCACCCGAATTCAGAAGTACGAGAGCATCAGCGACCGGATGGAAGTTGAAATTGCCAAATACCTGACTAAGGTTGGCGATGGCCGTTTAAGCGATGAAAGTAAACATCAGATTCAAAAGATGCTTCGTGTTGTTTCGGAAATCGAAAGTGTGAGCGACGGATGCCACAATATTGCCCGCACCATCATGCGAAAAGTCGACAATAAATCGGAGTATACCAAAGGTATGCAGGATAACATTGAATTGATGATGAACCTGGTGGAAAAGGCAATAAATCAGATGAACGAAGCACTCGAAAACGACAACGTTAGCGACGAAGAACTGAATCGTTCGAAAAATACCGAAAATGAAATTAATAATTTCAGAAATCAGATTCGTAGCCAGAATATATCGGATGTAAACGATAAAAAGTACGAATACCAGGCAAGTGTCACATACATGGACATCATTACAGAGTTTGAAAAAATGGGCGATTATATTATCAATATTGTTGAAGCGCTCAACGAAGCCAGCTCAAAATAAAATAAACTTTCGCTTTTAATTTTAGAAAATCCCGACAATTGCGTACTTTTGTCGGGATTTTTTATTCAAAAGTCTGATGGATTATCTTTTAATTGTTGCTGGTTTTGTATTACTGATAGTAGGTGCCAATTTTTTGGTCGATGGTGCAAGCGGAATGGCGAAGCGCTTTAACGTGCCGAACCTGATTATCGGTCTGACAGTTGTTGCATTCGGAACATCGGCTCCCGAACTGGTAGTGAACCTGGTGGCTGCATTCAATCCCACTACTACCGATATTGCTCTCACCAATATCATTGGAAGCAACATGATCAATACCTTTGTTATTCTTGGTGCAGCTGCGGTGGTTTATCCTATTGTATCACAAAAAAGTTCACGCAGGTTCGACATCCCCCTAAGCTTTTTGGCTCCTGTAATTATTTTAATGATGATCCTCAGCGGCGAACTTTCGCGCATTGATGGTGCTATTCTGTTGCTTTTCTTTGCCGGTTTTATGTATTCCACAATAAGCCGCTCGCTTAAATCTAACGACGAACAACCTGAGGATTTTAAACCCATGAAGATTTGGAAAAGCCTTCTACTAATAACAGGTGGCCTGGCTGCCCTGGTGGGTGGTGCTCAACTGATTGTTCCTTCGGCAACCAATATAGCTGCAGGCTTTGGAATTAGTCCTGCTGTTATCGGACTCACTATCGTTGCCCTGGGAACCTCGCTTCCTGAACTGGCAACCTCAGTAGTGGCAGCCTTTAAGAAAAATTCGGATATCGCCCTTGGTAATGTAATCGGCTCAAATATTTTTAATGTGTTTTTTGTACTTGCAGCCAGTGCCCTGGTTCGCCCCCTGCCGGTTTACAAAGGAATACAAGTTGATTTATATATGACTGCCCTGGGTAGTTTACTGGTCTTGCTGTTTATTTATACCAACAGGGAACGAAGCCTTCGACGATGGGGAGGAGCCATTTTATTAGTACTGTATACAATATTCCTTATCTGGACAATTTCAACTTTATAAAAAAACTCTTTCAGCCTATGAAACGAGCATGTAAATACACCACATCATAATTTATGATTCTGTAGGCATGCAAGTTCCATACGGCCTTTGAAAAAACAATTATTATCTATCGTATGAAACCTTTTGATGTATATCCGGTATTCCCTATAGAAATAGAAAAGGGAATTGGTTGCAGAACCTATGATAAAAACGGAGTTGAATACCTGGATCTTTACGGCGGACATGCTGTTATTTCCATCGGGCATTCACACCCCTATTTTGTACAAAAGCTCACTCATCAGGCTGAAAAGCTGATGTTTTATTCAAACTCAGTCATCAATAAGCTTCAGGATGAGATGGCCGAAAAGCTGGGTAAGATGTCGGGTTACGATGACTATAGCCTTTTTCTGGTTAATTCCGGAGCTGAAGCCAATGAAAATGCACTGAAACTGGCCTCTTTTCACAATGGGAGAAAAAAAGTACTGGCTTTGCAAAAAAGCTTTCATGGCCGTACATCGGCTGCGGTTCGGGTAACCGATAACCCATCCATTGTGGCTCCTGTAAATGCAGGGCTGGAAGTCGTATTCACACCTATAAACGATATTGAAGCCATCCGACCGCTGCTGTTACAGCGCGAATTCAGTGCAGTAATCATAGAAGGAATACAGGGAGTTGGAGGCATTCACATTCCGGAAGCTTCTTTCCTGCAACAACTCGAGGCCTTGTGTTTTGAAACAGAAACAGTGCTGATTCTGGATGAAATTCAGTCGGGTTATGGCCGAAGTGGAAAGTTTTTCGCTCATCAATACGCTGGCATTCATCCGGGGCTCATCACGGTTGCAAAGGGAATGGGAAATGGCTATCCAATCGGAGGGGTGTTGATTGCCCCTGAATTTAAAGCATCGCATGGATTGCTCGGAACTACCTTCGGAGGTAATCACCTGGCCTGTGTGGCAGGAAGTGCTGTGCTGGATATCATTAAAGTGGAAAAGCTGGTTGAAAATGCTGAAAAAGTAGGTAGCTTTCTACTATCTGAATTGGTGAAAATTCCTGGAATTAAAGAAATTCGTGGTCTGGGAATGATGATAGGTATTGAGTTCGATTATCCTGTAAAAGAAATCCGGAATCGCCTTTTGTTTGAGGAAAAAGTATTTACCGGCGCATCCGGATCCAATATTATCCGGCTTTTACCTCCCTTAAGTCTCACTATTGCCGACGCCCGGCTTTTTCTGGAGCGTTTTGTAAAAGTACTGGAAACAAAGCCTGTTGTAAATTAACGATCCTGTTTTATCATTATTTCACAGGTTTCATCTATAACCATCTTTACAGGAGTAAATTCCATGTGAAGGTGGTTTTTTACTTTTTCAGATGAAAAGTAGGCACGGTGAGCTGATGAACGTGCTGATGTTTCATTGAGCGGAGGGTTAAATCCGAATATTTTGCCGGCTACACTCATCATTTTACCTGCCAGTATCAGTAATGGCAAACCAACCCGAATGCGGGGTGGTTGCTTTCCAAATCCACGGGCAATCATCGATAGAATTTCTTTATTGGTTGAGTTATCGCTAACCAGTATGTAACGTTCGCCTGTTATTCCTTTTTTGCGAATTCGCAGCAGAGCCGTAACCACATCCTTAACACCTACATAACCCGAACCTCCATCGATATAAAAAGGCAAACCTTTGCGTACCCTGTGAAACAACAACGAGCTTCCGCTATTAACCCCTGAAAAGCCCAAAATAACTCCCGGATTGACAATTGCTGCAGATAAACCATTGCGCATGGCTTTCCATACTTCTTGTTCCGAAAGGTATTTGGTTTGCGCATAAAGCGACTTTTGATCCATTCCGGTCCAGGGGGCATTTTCGTCTATGGGGCGCTGGTCGTCGTAACTCCCGCAGGCAGCTATGGAACTCACAAAATAAAAACGTTGGATGGATTTCCGCAGGCATAAATCGAGCAGTAAACGGGTTCCTTCCACATTCACATCTGAAATAGCATTACTGGTGCCTCCGAGCGATACAACGGCAGCACAATGAAATACCTCTGTCACTCCATCCAGTGCTTTTTCCAGTGCATTCGGATTATTCACTGCCGCTACCCGCCAATCGATTCTGCTCAGGAACAATTCCGGATAATTGGTATAGCTTGCGAAGACAGCCTGAACAGCCCGGAGACTGCTCGTATAGCGCATGAGAGCAACAACCCGTTTTTCTTCCTGAAGCAGATGCCACAACAAATGACTTCCCACCAATCCGGTGGCCCCGGTAACCAATATCATAGATGTAAAATTATGAAGTGAGTCGCAAAAATACAGAAAGAAAATGTACTTTTGTGCTTTATATTCAAAAAAACATGCAGAACATTTGTGTATATTGTGCCTCCAGTTCAATGGTTAGGGACGTGTTTTACCAGGCAGCGGAACAGCTGGGAAACTTATTGACTAAAGAGAACAAA
>JANJXE010000084.1 GCA_024709185.1 Paludibacter sp. | reverse complement strand
TAGGTTATAAAGGAATATTTAATCCCCAGCTGTTAATCGGCCGTACTAATTATATCCGAGAACATCCCCACCGCATAACCGCCAACCAAACCAATAGCCATACTGAAAATAACCAATACAGGCATCATCACCACAAACGCCACCACCTTGGGCAGAATGAGGTAATTGGCCGAGTTAACACCCATAATCTCCAGTGCATCAATTTGCTCTGTAATGCGCATAGTACCAATTTCGGAGGCGATGTTCGAACCAATTTTTCCTGCCAGAATAAGGCAAAGAATAGTCGATGAAAACTCCAGCAACAAGGTATCGCGGGTAACCAGACCTGTACTATAGGTCGGCAACATGGGATTTTCGGTATTCAGCTTGGTTTGAATCGTCATAATGGCCCCGATAAACACCGAGATAATAATGACGATGGGCATTGAATTGAGGCCCAGCTTTTCAAGTTCCCTGGGGAACTGTCTGAAAAACATCCTCCAGCGGTCGGGCGCCACCAGCACCCGTTTCATGAGAAGTATATATTTCCCCGTTTCGTGAATTATCTGCATATACAATTTTAAAAACGCAAAGATACATTTTTTTCGGGGAGAGTGAAAATGGAACAATTAAAACTATAGTTGTGCCCTTCTTAGCGATACACAACCAACGTCATGAAATCAATTGCAATCCTTTGAAATCGCGATCGTTAAATCAATTTATCCGGAACGAAGTGCGAAGGGCTGGTTTACCGGACACCGGGGCTGCGCCTCCAATGAGAATGGAATATTGTTGTCCGGAAAGTTGCTCCATCGACTTTCCGGTCATATCCCGTAGTTGTTCCGCACTGAGATCCAGGCTGATTGTTCTGGAAGACCCCTTTTTGATATGCACACGTTCGAAGCCCTGCAAACTCAACTCAGGACTACCTTCCGGCTGAAGATAAAGTTGACACACCTCATCGCCTGCACTAACTTTTAGAGCTATCCCTGCCGGATATTCCGGCGTCTTCACTTTGTACGCAGTAAGTACAGAGTCGACCAATTGTTGCAGTGCAGCTTTTTTGATTGACTGAGATGAAAGCAGTTTATCCTCTTCACCACAGCCCGTAGTAAAAATCAATATCGCTGTAAGTAGCGTTAAAAAATGCGTTGAACGAGCATACATCTTCTATCACTTTGGTTATTCTTTTTCTTTGATAAATGCTCTTACCACCCGATGAAACTCTTCTTCGCTTTCAAGCTGATGCATGTGCGATGCTCCTTTGAATACATACATGGAAGAACCCGGTAACTTCGACTGAAAATACTGTACGCTGGCGGGGGTCGACTCGTCGAATTCGCCACAAGTAAACAATACGGGTACTTTTATCCGGCTAAGGTCTTTGGTGAGGTCGGCGCTTTTCAGGGTACCCGTCATGGTGAATTCACTGGGGCCCCACATGTGGTGATACACTTCCAGTCCCATTTTTTCAAAAGCCCGGTTCACGCAGTCGGGCCACGGATCCAGTCGGCATACGTGCTTAGCGTAAAATACCGACATTGCTTCCTGGTAGGCCGGCGAATCGTACTGCCCCGTTTTCTCAGTATCCACTATCACCTGTTGCAATTCTCCGGGAAGCTGACGGACCCATTCCGCCTGGTCGTGTTCCCACATGGCCGTATTTAAGTAGGGTGCTGCCAATACCATACTTACGACACCATCGGGCTTTCGTCGCAGCATATATTCCACAGCCAGCATCGTTCCCCACGATTGTCCGAAGAGATGCACCTTTTCAAGCTTCAGGTGGTTGCGCACCATTTCCAGCTCCTCCACAAATCGTTCAACGGTCCACAGTGATGAATCGGAAGGCATTTCCGAATTGCCGCAGCCCAACTGATCATAAAAAATCACCGGACGCTCGTCGGCCCATTTTTCAAGAGGCTCCAGGTAATCGTGCGGCGCACCGGGGCCACCATGAATTACCAAAACAGGTATGCCGGGCTGACGTTGACCGACAATTCGGTACCAAACCTTTCCGCCGGTTACTTCTATGAAACCTTCCGATGGCAATGAGGTGAAGTTTTGCTTTTCCATACACGTATAAAATAGGAATGTGAATAGATTGAGAATGATAATTCGATGTAGTGTTTTCATTTTACCCTGTCGACTAAGTGCACAAAGCATGAATTCCTGACAATACGGATGAATCCTGTTCTGAAATCAGCTCCTAATTGTCTTTTTGGAGCGCAAGATAGCAAATCTAAACAGATATTCAGTCCTGTTAACTAATTTTTATCGCAGGGGTGATGGTTTACTCATAAGGAAAGAAAAAAGAAACCCACCTACAGAAACAATCTATTCATTAGATAGCCCGACCCGGCTGGAGCAAAAAAAAAGAAACCCACATGACGCAGATTTCTTTTTAAGTTTTGAACAGAAAGCAGTTGCTTACACGCGACGCTCCTGAATTCTGGCTTTCTTACCGGTAAGCTGGCGGAGGTAGTACAGTTTAGCGCGACGTACCTTACCAAATTTGTTCACCGTAATTTTTTCGATAAAAGGTGAATCAAGTGGGAAAATACGTTCAACCCCGATATTACCCGAAATCTTACGAACGGTAAAACGTTTGTTACCCTGATGTCCTGAGATGCGGATAACATCACCACGATACTCCTGGATACGCTCCTTATTTCCTTCCTTGATACGATACGCAACAGTTACCGTGTCACCAGCCTTAAACGAAGGATGGTTGTTTTCAACCAGAAAAGCCTGTTCGGCTACTTTAATTAAGTCCATTGTTTTCACAATTTTGTATTGATCGCATTCGCGCAATATTCACAGTTCACTCTTAGCTGTCAGAGATTGGACGAAAAACGGGTTGCAAAGGTAGAACATTTTCAGGAATTTACAAAACAGGCAAAGAAAAAAATGCAATTCATTTGTCACTGGTCCAACGTACATGGAAAATCAGCACTGCAGGAATAATAAATCATTTATACACTTCCATTTCAATACGGTCGATAAGCTCCATGGTTTCAGGGATTAAACGTTCTACCGTTGGTCGATCAAAGAGAATAAAATCATCGTAATCACCACTATTACGTTTATCGAATAATTCTGAAAAAATAATATTGAACTTCCGTTCAATCCTCCCATTTAAAATAAAGTGAAGTCCAAACATTTGACGCAATCCGGCATGAGTAGATGTATTTATGTGGTTTTTAATCAGCAATGCCAGGATAGCGTAATACCCGGCATAATAAAGTCTATTTATAGCAGCATTATAGTGATCTTTTCGAGAAGATCTACTGCTTCCTGTACAGTATCACGTGCTCTTTCAATTCTGAAACTTACAAGTGCTTCCATCATTTCATCCGTAAAATCTTCTTTCATAATTTAATAATCAAATTATAACACCCTCATTCATAACATTATAATAAAATGGTGATTTAATTGCTCTGTTTTCCCACTTATTATGTGGAAGTATTATTGAGCTAATGATTACACCAGTCTGAACTGACAAATCACTTAATAATCCAATAATCTCCTTTTCTATTGCTACGGGAACAGGATCACTTGGAATAAGTATCAACAAATCAATATCACTATCCGGTCTTGCATCACCACGAGCCTCACTTCCAAAAAGAACTACCTTGGCATCCGGAGCTAGTTGATGCAAATTGAATTGGAGTTGTTGTAAAATTGACGACCTTCTCATACTTCTGCTTCAATTAATGAATGACAAAGTTAACAATATATTCAAATATATTATTAATATATTAGGCTATATCGTCTGCAAATGTATAGATTGTTCTTTTTTTCACCCCTCTCCCTCCTTCATTCATCGGGTTTTTACCTTCACTCATCGATTTTTACTTGCGCCGTGTGCTGATAGTCATTACTTTTGCACCATCACAATTTAAAATTTTCAGCATGGAAACTTCAAATCAATTCTCAACCACTCCCCGTCATCGTTCGGGTTTATTCTTCGGAATCGGACTAATAGTTGTTGGCGCAATATTATTAGCCATTAACTTTGGAAATCTGCCGCAAGGCATGAAAGGCATCATTTTCTCGTGGCAGATGCTTATTATTGTTATCGGTATTTTTAATCTTCGTCAGCGCCATCAGATTCCCTGGGGGATTACACTGATTGCCGTAGGTTCATTTTTTATGATCCCCAAATTAGCACGGGTTTTCCCGATGTATTTCCCCGGGGTTGAAAACTTCGCTGCTACCTACTGGCCGCTGTTGCTTATCTTTGCCGGTATTATCTTCCTCGTTTTCCGTTATTTCTTTTCCGATTATTTCAATGCCGGCTATTGGAAAAAACACATCCATCAACCCGGCCAGCACAGTTCGTCGAAAATTTACGGTAGCTTTGAAAAAAACAGCGTATTTGGCAGTGGTGAGCATATTATTTTAGATGAAGAATTTAAAGGCGGTGAAGTAAATTCTATTTTTGGAGGAATGACGCTCGACCTGCGCCGCACTAAATTGCCCGAAGGCGATAGTTTCCTCGAAGTAAATGCCGTTTTCGGTGGTGTAACGTTGTA
>JANJXE010000081.1 GCA_024709185.1 Paludibacter sp. | reverse complement strand
GTATGACCTTTATGGACCTATCCCTATAGCGACATTAGAACAACTTTTACAAAATGATGATAAACTAATACTTCCTCGACTGTCGGAAGAAGAAATGGTCAGGTATATTGTAGATGGCATGAATGCAGCAATACCCGATTTGCCCTATCATTATGACGATGCAGATTATGGTCGATTTACAAAAGGTCTCTGTTATATGGTTCTTTTGAAACTATATATGAACCAACGCGATTGGACAAATGCAATTTCTACGGCTCGCGAGTTAATGAAGCCCGAGTACGGATATAGACTTTTTCCGCGAAGTCAGGGTGGCTATCCGGGTTTGTTTACTCTCAAAGCAGAAAGAGACGCTGAAATTATTTATTCTGTGCCTAACTCTTCTGAGTTTCCAAATGCCTGGTATCCATTGGTTGTAGCTCCTTCATATCCACTTAATAACAATGCCATTCAAAAATGGGGAGGCTATAAAATGACCTGGGATTTTTATTATACATTTGAACGTGGAGATGAAAGATTAACCCGCCTGATAGCCAGTTATACCGGAAAAGACGGTTTGCCATATAATGAAGTACTTACAGGATCTGAATCAGACTTAAAACTTGGCGTGCTACCAATAAAATATGAAGAAGATCCTGCATCAATTGGAACAGACAATCAGATAGACTGGATTGTTTACCGCTATGCCGATGTGCTTTTATTATTGGCAGAAGCTTTAAATCGTCAAAACGGATCTCCGACTCCTGAATGTTTTGATCTTCTTAATCAAGTGCGTGTAAGAGCAGGTCTGCCACTTGCAACGAACGTAGCAAATTACATTGTTACAACAGTTAAAGGCTCTTCACTGCGTCCTGTTAAATTGACATATAATTTAACTACAATGGACGGTTTCAATGAATTTCTACTTGCTGAAAGAGGCCATGAACTATGGTTTGAAGGTTGCAGACGTCAGGATCTTATTCGTCATGGCAAATACTTTGAAGCTGTCAGAAAAAAAATCGGTTACAGAGAAGGAATGTCTTCAGAAAACCGTAGATATTATCCAATTCCCAGTTGGATAATCCAGGAAGGTAAAGGCATAATTACTCAAAATGAACCCTATAAATAAAAGAATAAATTTAATAAAACGATATGAAACAAGAGTTAATGTTAATTGTAGTGTTGTTGACACATTGTTTAGCTATTTCAATAAATGCACAAGATATAGTTTATACCGGTGACTTTGACACAAATTTCCCAAACCCTGAAAGAGGATACTGCTATTCTATAGATCCAAATTTTGAAAATATGACCTGGAGTTTTTGCGAACAGGATCCGGCAAAATATACCGCAACCAGTTGGACAAATCCAATGAATATAAGCCAATTGAAGTATCTTAGGGCCAGCAAAGGTTTTACGTTGGTTTTGGTGCGTTACCATATTGCTGAATTCAGATATAAACTGCTTTCTCCGGAATTTTTGGCTCGACTCAGGAGTGATTTCAGTACATTAAGAGAGGCAAAATTTAAAATGATTCCTATGTTTGCGTATAACTGGGTAGGTGGTGGCCCGGATGCAGACGCAGCTACAATAGTTGGACACCTTGATCAACTCAAGCCGGTTTTTGAAGAGAACTATGATGTAATTGCATTTATGCATCTTGGATTTATTGGATGTTGGGGCGAAATGCATAGTTCAGCATTTGGAAATCTGGATATTTCAAAAGGTTATAACAGGTTAAATGACAAAACCTTTAGCATTATCAATAAAGCTTTTGAAGTTTTGCCAAAAGAAAGAATGATTGCAGTACGCACACCACTTTATAAATTCCAGTATTTTAATGGACTTAATACTAATGCCGTAATTGAAAACACGCCCATTTCAAATATTTCTCATACTGAAGCTTTCAATCAGTCTATTCGTTCACGTTGGGGTAATCACGAAGATTGTTTGGTTTGTGGTGAATGGAATTGTGGGACCTATAATACTCCTGCTAATAATCCTCAGGGAGTAATTAGTTTTCTCGAGAATGAAAATAAATATGTAGTACAAAGCGGCGAATCAGGTATTGTTAATGGCTGTGGAAGTCCTGATATAGATTATGATGGAGATGGATTTAAAGGATCTGATCCACGAGATACCTGCACACGCGTAACTGAAATGTTATCACGTTTACGATGGTCAACTATAAATGAAAACTTTAATTGGAATAACAATCCATCTACTCCAAAATGGAAAGAACAAGGATGTTACTATGAAATTGCAAAAAAATTAGGCTATAGATTTCGACTTATTAGCGGTACGTTTCCAAATCAAATAAAAGATGGCCAGTCTTTTTCAATAAGTCTGAAAATTACAAATGATGGTTATGCTTCATGTTATAATAAAAGAGGAGTGGAATTTATTTTTAGAGACAAAATTACCGGAGAAAAATTTGCATTCCCTGTTGACGATACAAATATTGCAAATGATCCACGATTTTGGATTTCAGGTGAAACTTTTACTGTAACATTATCGAATGTTACTTTGCCTCAATCAATGCCATCCGGCGACTATGAGATATTGTTAAATCTGTACGATCCTCATCCAAATTTAAGAAATACACCAGAATATTCAATACGAATGGCAAATCTAAACGTATGGGAAGCTACAACCGGTTATAATAATCTAAACAAAATTATCTCAGTAAATAATGCGACTTTTTTAAATGATGTTCAAAATGATCAAAATTCATATATAATTGTGCCTAACCCAACAAATAATCTTTTGACAGTAGAGAAATCAATACATGACATCATATCCATAGATCTTATAGATATATCAGGAAAAGTTGTTCGAACTTTTAAAGGAAATCAAGGTGATATATCAATCATAAGTCCTGGAATATATTATGCGTATTTAAACACAATAAATGGTATTGTCGTAAGAAAATTTGTAAAAGTATGAATTAATAGTGATTTAAAAATGACAAGCTTAAAACAATACAAAAAAATAACACTAATTTAAAATTACATATCATGAAAAAAATCATTCCATTTTTAAGTTTGATGGCTATCACTTTACAAGCCCAAGTAGTAAACCTCCCATACAATTCAACGGTACTACCAATGAATGGTGATGTTGCTGTTATTGATATTAATAATGATGGTTTGCTCGATTTTGTATTCAGTTGCGGAAGTCAATGGGATAAACCTGTTTCCAAGTTCTCAGGCCGTTATATTAATAGCGGAAACAAATCTTTTACTTTACAACCAGAAACTAAAATTGTCCCTGGAGCGAATGCGTCAATTCATTATGGAGATGTGGATGGTAATGGTGAAGTCGATGCAATTTTTAGTGGAATTATTGATGGATCAGGTGAAGTTTCAACTGAATCACAAGGGATCGTTTATAATATTACCGGAGAAAATCGATATTTTTTCACTCCCACGCAACGGGTATCAAGATTTGCGGATTTTAACAATGATGGTTTACAGGATTATTTCTGTATTGGCAAATTCAACGGCATGTATTATAATACCGGACAGGGACAATTTGAATTGGACACGCAATATCCATATGTTAATTACTCCTATGGTGGACCTGAGGCACTTGCTTTAGATTGGGATAATGATGGCGACATGGATATTTTTATTACTTCGTGGGAGGTTGGTTTGTCA
>JANJXE010000077.1 GCA_024709185.1 Paludibacter sp. | reverse complement strand
TGAAGCCATTATCCCGGCAAAAGGATTTCTTACCTTGTGGGCCGACGAGGATTTGGGACAAGGTCCCCTGCACGTAAACCTGAAACTAAGTGCTTCGGGTGAATATGTAAGTTTATATGCTGAAAATAAATTCGGAGATCTTAAATTAATTGATGAAATTGCTTTTCCGGCTCTGGCAGCCAATCAGGCCTATGCAAGGGTTCCCGACGGAAGCCCGGAGTGGAGAACCCAGTTTCCTACCTTCAATATGTCCAACCTGAGATCTGAAAATGAGGAAATTGATCTGACTAATTTGAAGGTGTATCCCACGCGATTTACAGACAGGGTAACTATTGAAAATGCTGCAGGAAGCCTTACTCTACTTTTCGACCTGACTGGAAAATTACTGGTTAATACAATTGTTTCTGAGAATATTACTTCGCTAAAACTTGATCATCTGCCAAAAGGAATGTATATATTGCGAATTGACAATCAAAACTTTAGAATATTGAAATAACTCAATATTTAGAATTATGCAACAAAAATCAGTTTTCAGTAGATACACACTAATAATATGCAAAAAATGATGTAATTTTGGAGTCTAAAAAATTCCAATTACTTCAATTATAACGATGAGACGTCTCATAATTCCTCTAATTTTACTAATTGCTTTGTCAGCATCAGGCCAGTTAAAAATCAACGAATTAATGTCGAACAATGTATCGGCAGTTCTCGACGATGGTTACAATTATAGCATGTGGATTGAAATCTACAATCCAACCAATCTGGATGTCTATCAAAACGACTACTTTCTGACTGACAATCCTGCCCAGCCTACTAAATGGCAATTCCCATTTAAAAAAGTTGATGCGGGCGGATATAACACTATCTTCATGGAAAAGCATGAGATGGCATACCACGCCCCTTTTAAGCTTGATCCGGATGGAGGAATCCTTTATATATTCAATTATTGGGGGGAAGTAGTTGATTATGTAATGTATCCTGCACAATACCGAAATACATCGTACGGTCGACTTACTGATGGTGCTGACACCTGGACTTTTTTTGAAGATTTTAGTTTTGGCTCTTCCAATAATGGAAAAAAAAATGCATTACAACGGTGTATAAAGCCAGCCCTAACCGTTTCGGGAGGACTTTATTCAACACCAATTAGCATTGCCTTTGCTACTCCGGTTGCAGGCGAAACCATCTATTACAATCTAAACAGCGAGGACCCTCATCCTTCTGTTTCACAACCTTATACTCCGGGCACTTCTATTCAGATTAATTCGAATACCGTAATTCGTGCCAGGGCTTTTGCTGAAGGAAAAATTGCAAGCAACATAATAACAGCCACTTACCTGATCGGACAACGTGAATTTAATCTTCCTGTGGTATCACTGATTACTCCAACTGTTAATCTCTACGACAATACTATTGGTATTTATGTAAGTGGAACAAACGGAATTTCTGGCTGCGGTGATGGATCGGTTCATAATTGGAACCAAGATTGGGATCGACCTGCAAATTTTGAGTTATTTGACAGACGGAAAGTTTCCCAAATTAACCAAGAAGTCGATATACAGACTGCCGGATGTATTTCAAGAGGGATTAATCATCCTCAAAAATCACTTCACATTCAACCAAAAAAGAAATTAGGCGAAAGCAGACTTAATTATCCAATATTCAGTTCCCGTCCATACCTAAAGTATAAAGATATAACACTTCGAAACTCAGGTGGTGATTTTAGATATTCGATGATGCGAGATGGCATGATGCAAACCCTGGTAATGGGAAGAATGAATATTGAACAACTTGCATACGAACCATCAGTTGTTTTTTTAAATGGAGAATACTATGGCATTCAAAATCTTAGAGAACGTTCAAATGCTGACTTACTTTACACTGCGTACGGTTTAGATGGGGATAGTGTTGAGATGATTGGCACATATGAAATTCAAAACGATGCACGCTACTTACAATTACTGGATTTTGTGACCAAAAATGATATAACGAATAACTCTATCTACAACCAATTTAAGAAAATGATGGATGTTGAGAGTTTCATGCAAATACTTATTACTCATATATTTGTAGCAAATTATGACTGGCCACACAACAACATGAAAATGTGGCGTAAAAAGAACAACGGCATTTGGCGTTGGATTCTATTCGATACTGATTTTGGGTTTAATCTATATGTTGATGATTTATATAACTTTAACTCTCTAACTTTTGCATTAGGCGAAAATAACGAACGGGAAACTAACCCTTGGGCAACTATTCTGTTCAGTCGACTTGTGCTGAATAATAATTTTAGAAATGATTTTGTTGATCGTTTCACTGTTCATCTTTCTTCAACTTTTAAAACTGAACGGGTAAGTCATATTATTGACTCCTTAGCAGCTCAAATTCGCAATGAAATTGTTTATCACAAACAAAAATGGGGAGTTTCAGATCGAGAATTTGAGACTGATATTATAAGTATGAAAAACTTTTCTACTTATAGACCTGAAATAATGATGAATTTCTTAGGAAACCGTTTTGTCAATGGTGCCATGCAAAATACTATCAATATCACTTCAAACATTTTAGGCGCCAATTATCAATTTAATAACGCACCGATTATTGATTCTTCAATTGAGTTAAAAAGCTTTGCCGGAAGAAATTTTACATTAAAAGCCAATCCTGTAAAGGGATATGTATTTAAAAACTGGGAAGTTGAAGGAATGGCAAACGTACAAACGGTAGTGCCCTGGGACAGCGAATGGAAGTTCTGGGATGAAAGCACTACTCCTTCGGGAAACTGGCAATCGATTGATTTTGCGGATAACAGCTGGAAGAAAGGTCCTGCACAACTGGGTTACGGCAACAAAGGTGAAGTTACTGCAGTAGGTTTTGGACCCGATGCAGCCAACAAATATCCAACCTGTTACCTTCGGAAGAATTTCAATCTAAGTAATTTGTCAACTTTTGACGTGGTAAATTTGCGCTTATTTGTTGATGATGGTGCTGTTGTCTATGTTAATGGTACCGAAATCGGTCGATATAATATGCCAACCGGTTCTGTTAACTTCTCCACCTATGCATCGGCACCGAACGATGGAGGCTATGCCGACTTCACAATACCCAAATCGCTTTTGATAGAAGGTAATAATGTGGTAGCCGTGGAAGTTCATCAGGCTAATGCCTCCAGCTCGGATATGCGTTTCAACCTGGAAATTAAACTCTACTTTAACAGCGAAGGAGGAGCGAATACATCTCCGGTAATTTCAGGAGTTGTAAGTCCCGACATTACCTTAAAAGCAATTTACGAACTGGATACTACTCCCGACCCTCTCGATAATGTTCAGGTATATATCAATGAAATTGTAGCTTCCAATTCGGTTATTTCCGATCCGTATGGAAATAAAGACGATATCATTGAGCTGTATAACGCAGGCAATGAACCAGTTAATATTTCTGGATGGTACATCTCCGACAAGCAATCGGTACCCAATTACTGGAAGATACCACAAAGCGATGAAGCCATTATCCCGGCAAAAGGATTTCTTACCTTGTGGGCCGACGAGGATTTGGGACAAGGTCCCCTGCACGTAAACCTG
>JANJXE010000069.1 GCA_024709185.1 Paludibacter sp. | reverse complement strand
TACCCACTTACCTATAAATCCTATGTTTCCAGTGCTAAAATGAGGGTATTAAAACCGGAGATTGATGAAATAAATGCCCGTATTCCTGCCGATAAGCCTGCCGAACGTCAGAAAGCAACTATGGAGCTCTATGGTAAGGTTGGTGTGAGTCCGTTTAGCGGCTGTCTTCCCACTCTGCTCCAGATGCCTATTCTGTTCGCTATGTTTAGCTTTTTCCCTGCATCTATCGAACTTCGTGGCGAAAGCTTCCTTTGGGCAAAAGACCTTTCGGCCTACGATGCAATTGTTAGCTGGGATGTGTATATACCCCTGGTAACACCTTATTTTGGCAATCACATAAGCTTGTTTACCCTGTTGATGACCATTGCCACCCTTATTTCAACAAAACTGAACATGGCTAATACCGCAACTCCCGATCAGCCGGGTGCGGGCATGATGAAGTGGATGATGTACCTGATGCCGATAATGTTTATGTTCATCTTCAATAATTATGCTTCGGGATTGAGTTATTACTATTTTGTATCCACCCTGATTTCAATTGCGCAAACGTATGCCATTCGTGCAACGGTTGATGAAAAGAAATTGTTGGCTCAGTTGCATGCCAAACGTGCTGCTAATTCGAAGAAACAGGGCAAACCCGATGCACCGAAGAAATTAAGCTTTATGGAAAAACTTCAGAAAATGCAAAAAGAACAGGAAAAAATGATGCGCGAACGTAATCGCAAACGATAATTTAACCAGCGGGCAGGAACAAGAATGAGAGCATTCGTATTCCTGCCCTTTTTTTAACCATTTAACCTCTATCCACAATGAAAAAAATGATGTTTACCCTGGCGATAGCTATGCTCGGCTGTCTGTCGCAAGCTCAATCAGGTACTCCGATTGCAAAAAACACCTTCCGGGTGATGAGTTACAATGTTGAAAATTTATTCGACCTCGATGACGACAGTCTAACCCACGACGAGGAATACCTGCCCGGAGGCCTTCGCGGTTGGAATTATGCCCGTTACCGCCGCAAATTAATCCATATTGGCCGGGTATTGGTGGCCGGTGGATGGGACCCGCCTGCAGTGGTTGGTTTATGTGAAATCGAAAGTCGCCGTGCTATGACCGACCTCACCCTTTACTCACCGATAAAAAACCTGGGCTATAAATTCATCCATTATGAATCGCCTGATGCCCGTGGCGTAGATGTGGCCATGCTCTATCAACCCGAATACTTCAAACCACTTCACCATCAACCACTACGTATTTATTTTCCACATGCCCCAGCCTCGCGTACCCGCGATATTCTTTATGTAGCGGGAAAGGTGCCTACCGGCGATACCCTGCATTGTTTTGTGTGTCATTTTCCTTCGCGTTTGGGTGGTGAGCTGGAATCGGAACAAAATCGTATCTTTGTAGCTTCGGTAGCGCGGGAGAAAGTGGATTCGATTTTCAGTAGCAACAGCAATGCATTGGTAGTGATTATGGGCGATTTTAATGATTACCCCGACAATCATAGTATGCTGAATGTACTGAAGGCTAAGGAATACGAAACTAAAGAAAGTCAACTGGTTAATCTGATGTTTCCTCTTCACAGAGCTGGCAAAGGCACTCACAAGCACGCAGGCGAATGGGGAGCACTGGATCAATTGATTGTGTCGGGGTCATTACTCAAGACCGGTTCAGCCTTTTACACACTACCCGAAAGTGCCGTAATTCTAAGTCCTCCGTTTTTGCTTACCGACGACAAGCAATACCTGGGGCAACAGCCTTTTCGAACCTATCAGGGAATGAAGTATCAGGAAGGATATTCCGATCATTTACCGGTATATATCGATTTTTATTATTGAACTAGTATGGATGTACAACTTTTTATTCCCTGTTTTATCGATCAGCTGTATCCTCAAACGGCTTTCAACACTATGAAAGTGTTGGAGATGGCAGGATGCCGGGTGCATTACAATCCCGACCAGACCTGTTGTGGCCAGCCAGCATTCAACAGTGGCTATTGGCCGGAAGCAACTCGTTTGGCCCAAAAATTCCTAAACGATTTTAATCCGGAAATGCCCATTGTATCTCCATCGGCTTCCTGCACAGGCTATATCATTCATCACTATCCCAAATTACTGAAGGAGCAACCAGTTGAACTGGAACGTCACCAGCAGCTTCGTTCGCGTATCTATGAGTTGTCCGATTTTCTTATCAATATTTTGAAGATTGAAACTTTGCCCGGTAGCTTTGAGCACAAAGTAACTTTTCACGATGCCTGTTCGGCCCTCCGGGAATACGGTATTCACGATGAGCCCCGTCGCTTGCTTCGAATGATTAGGGGTCTGGAAATTGTTGAAATGAACGAAAGTGATACCTGTTGCGGTTTTGGAGGAACTTTTGCCGTGAAACATACATCCATATCGGCAGCTATGGCCGAGAAAAAAGTAGTTAATGCTATGAAAACAGGGGTTAATTACATCGTAAGTACCGAAGCATCCTGCCTGATGAATATTAATGGATATATCGCAAAAAATAAACTGGATATACGCGGAGTACACCTCGCCGACATCCTTTCAGGAGCATTAACTTGATAAAAAAAATGAAAATGTTGTCACACTGCCGAATTATAGTTAAGAAATAGTCTATTACAAGTAACTCAGATAGTATTTGCAGAAAATAATGTAATTTTGAGGCGGGAATCATTACAATTATTAAATAATTACAAAATGAGACAACATCTATCATTTTATATATTATTTATTGCTATCTCAGCATCGGGGCAGCTAAAGATTAACGAACTAATGTCGAATAACGTTTCGGCAGTTTTCGATGCAGGATACAACTATAGTATGTGGATTGAAATATACAATCCTACAGAAAATGATGTATATCAGAATAATTTCTTTCTTACCGATAATCCTAATGAACCTCAGAAATGGCAGTTTCCGTTTAAAAAGATTCCTTCTAATGGTTTAAACACCATCTTCATGGAAAAGCACGAAATGGAAAACCATGCTTCCTTTAAACTTGAACCCGAAGGTGGTATACTATACATTTTCAATTATTTGGGAGAAGTGGTTGATTATGTGATGTATCCGGCTCAGTACCGAAATACATCGTACGGACGACTCACGGATGGTGCCGACACTTGGACCTTTTTTGAAGAATACAGTTTCGGAACATCCAATAATGGAAAAAAAAACGCCATGCAACGTTGCCCCAAGCCGGTACTGACAGTTTCTGGAGGATTGTATTCCTCACCTGTATCCATTTCATTTACAAACCCGGTAGCTGGTGAAACTATTTATTACAATCTCAACAGTGAGGATCCACATCCTTCTGTTTCACAACCCTATGCTCCTGGAACCACGATTCAAATTAATACGAATACTGTAGTTCGTGCAAGGTCATTTGCTGAAGGAAAAATGGCAAGCGACATAACAACAGCGACTTACCTGATCGGACAGCGTGAATTTAATCTTCCGGTAGTATCATTGGTAACCCCTACTGCAAATCTATTCGATAACACAATTGGTATTTATGTTGCTGGCACCAATGGAATAGTAGGTTGTGGTGATGGTAAAGCATATAACTGGAATCAAAACTGGGACCGTCCGGCCAATTTTGAATTGTTCGACCGGCAAAAAATATCAAGGATTAATCAGGAAGTGGATATACAAACTGCAGGTTGCGCTTCACTAACATACAATCCTCAAAAGTCGCTCCACATCCAACCTAAAAAGAAGTTCGGCAGCAACCGGCTGAAATACCCGATTTTTTCTTCCCGCCCACACTTACAATACAAGGATATCACCCTTCGTAACTCAGGCAACGACTTTAAGTATTCGATGATGCGAGACGGAATGATGCAATCATTGATCATGGGGCGAATGGATATTGAATATCTAGCCTATGAACCGGCAGTTTTGTTTATGAATGGTGAATATTACGGTATCCAGAATATAAGACAACGCTCGAATGCTGATCTTATGTTTACTGAACACGGATTGGATAATGAAGAGGTAGACATGATTGAGAACTACGAAATTCAATACGATTCACGGTATTTGGAAATTCTTAATTTTATTCAGAATAACGACATCCGTAGTACCACTATTTATGATCAATTAAAATCAAAGATTGATGTTCAAAGTTATATGCAGGTGCTTATATCCAATATATTTGTAGGAAACTACGACTGGCCACACAACAATATTAGAATGTGGAAAAAGATTGATAACGGCAAATGGCGTTGGATACTTTTTGATACCGATTTTGGTTTTAATTTATTTGTCTCTGATCTTCATAATTTCAATTCTCTAACCTTTGCATTAGGCGAGAATCCGACTAAACCTACTCAGCAATGGGCTACACAACTATTCAAGAGACTTGTCGATAACGATGATTTCCGGAATGAGTTTATCGATCGATTTACGGTACACCTTTCATCAACCTTTAAACAGCAGCGAATTGATCATATCATTGACTCACTAGCAGCAAAAATCCGTCCTGAGATAAACTTTCACAAACAACGCTGGAATTCATCGGAACGTGAATTTGATGCGGATATTCTCAAAATGAAAGAATTTTCGGCTATTCGTGCAACTAATGTGTTTAACTTTCTGATTTCCAGATTTATGAATGGTGCAGCTCAGCATTCTATCAGTATTAGTTCCAATATTTCAAATGCTACGTATTCGTTCAATAATGTTCCTATTCCCGATTCATCGATCCAACTAATAAGCTTTGCCGGAAGAAATTTTACTCTGAAAGCAAATCCTGTAAAAGGCTATGTATTTAAAAACTGGGAAATTAGTGGAATGGCAAATATGCAAACGGTTGTGACATGGGACAGTGAATGGAAATACTGGGACGAAAGCACTACACCTGCGGGCAACTGGCAATCAGTCGATTTTGCTGATAGCAATTGGAAGAAAGGCCGAGCTCAACTGGGATATGGGAACAGAGGTGAAGTAACTTCAGTGGGTTACGGACCTGATCAATACAATAAATACCCGACCTGCTATTTTCGTCAAAACTTCACAATTAGCGAAGTATCCTCAATTGATGTTGTAACTCTTCGTATTTTTGTCGATGATGGTGCAGTTGTATATGTTAACGGTACCGAAATTGGACGTTACAATATGCCAATCGGTCTTATTAACTTCTCCACCTATGCATCGTCACCGAACGATGGAGTCTATGCCGACTTCACACTACCCAAATCGTTATTGATAGAAGGTAATAATGTGGTAGCAGTCGAAGTTCATCAGGTAAACGCAGCGAGCTCAGATATGCGTTTCAATCTGGAAATGAAGCTCTATTTTAATAACAATGGAGGAGCTAATACTTCGCCTGTTATTTCAGGAGTTGTCAGTCCCAACATAAGCTTGAAAGCTATTTACGAACTGGACACTACTCCCGACCCTCTCGATAATATTCAGGTATCTATCAACGAAATTGTTGCTTCCAACTCGGTTATTTCCGATCCGTATGGAAATAAAGACGATATAATCGAATTATATAACGCTGGAAATGAGCCGGTTAATATATCCGGATGGTACATCTCCGACAAGCAATCGGTACCCAATTACTGGAAGATACCACAAAGCGATGAAGCCATTATCCCGGCAAAAGGATTTCTTACCTTGTGGGCCGACGAGGATTTGGGACAAGGTCCCCTGCACGTAAACCTG